>NZ_JBQQBW010000008.1:0-115219 GCF_052245415.1 Streptomyces sp. 8N706
CGTCGCGGATCAGGACAGCCCCGGCGTCAGCGCGCTGAGCAGCGCCAGAGGAGTCGCCGCCGCCCACGCCTGGGGCGAGCACGAGTGCGGATACGGCACGGGCACCGGGTGCTCGTCCCGGCCGTATCCCGCCATGGCCTCCGGCAGCCTCCAGTCGTGCACCGCCGCGGCCTCCACCAGCCCTCGGACGACGGCCAGCGCCTGCTCGGTCAGCCCGTACCGGGCCAGCCCCAGCACGATCAGGGCATTGTCATGCGGCCAGACCGACCCCTTGTGCCAGGAGAGCGGGTGGTACGGGGCCTGGCCCGCGGCGAGCGTACGGATGCCCCAGCCGGAGAAGAAGTCGGCTCCCAGCAGCCGGCGTCCGACCGACTCGCCTCGCGCGGGGTCCAGAATCCCGGACCACAGCAGATGCCCGGCGTTCGAGGCGAGCACATCGGCCTGGCGGCCCTCACCGTCCAGGGCCAGTGCCGGAAATCCGTGTTCCGCCATCCAGAACTCCCGGTGGAAGCGGCTCCGCAGCGTGGCGGCGGCTCCCTCCAGCCGGTCCGCGAACGCCGTGTCGTCCCAGGTCTTGCGGGCCAGCCCGGCGGTGCGGACCAGGGCGTCGTACGCGTACCCCTGCGCCTCCGCGACAGCGATGGGCCCCTCGGCCGGAGTCCCGTCGCTGAAGCAGATCGCGCCCGGGGAGTCCTTCCAGGTCTGGTGGCACGGCCCGCCGCTCTCGGCGTTCCCGGGGAAGACCAGCCAGCCGTGCTCCGCCAGGCCGCCGTCCCGGAACATCCACTCGACCGCGGCGCGCGCCTGCGGTGCCAGACGGCGGGCGAGCACGTCGTCGGCGGTCCGCTCGGTGTACGCGTGCAGCAGCGTGAGGAAGAGCGGGGTGGAGTCGACGGCGCCGTAGTAGCGCCCGTACGGCACCTGCCGGAAGTGCGCCAACTCGCCGTACCTGATCTCGTGTGCGATCCGGCCCGGCTGCTCCTGCCGGGGCGCGCCTCCGCCGAACGCGGGGGGAGGGTCGTACGCCGTGCCCTGGGCCGCGGCGAGTGCCGCCAGCGTCGCGGCCGCCAGCTCCGGGCGGTACGGCAGCGTGAACAGCGAGGTCAGCAGGGAGTCGCGGCCGAAGAGCGCGAGAAACCAGGGGATTCCGGCCGCAGGCACGCGCAGCCGCTCCCCGTCCGGTCCGCTCGCCGGGACCCGCAGCCCCGCGAGGTCGGCCAGCCCCTGCTCACAGGCGCGGGCCAGCTCGGCCCAGCCGATCAGGTCGCGGGGGCGGGGGTGTGCGCCGGTGAACGTGGCGTTCTCCCGCGCGGGGCCGGCGACCGCCATGGCCGGAGGCTGGATCGGTGGTGCCTCCGGCTCGGCCTCGGCCCCGGCGCCGGAGGGCAGGGCCAGGGCCTGCAGCGTGATCTCCCCGGCGCCGTGCGGGGCCAGCTCCACGCGCCACTCCAGGGTGTGCGCGGTGCCCCCGGCCATACGGGACACCGCGTCGGGGGCCGGGACGGCGGTGACCACCGTGCGGGAGTGCCACGGGGACTGCCCGGAGGCGGCGGCGCGCTCGTAGGCGAACTCGACGCCGTCCGCCAGCGCGGAGGCTGAGCGTACGGCGTCGGCCTTGTCGTAGCTGTGCTGGTCGGAGCGCAGCTCGAACTGGTCGGCGAAGTCGGCGTCCACGGTCAGGGTGATACGGGCGGACGTCGGCTCCGGGCGGTTGCTCGTCAGCCGGACGCGCTCGGCCAGCGAGCGGCCGGCGACCGCCTGTTCGCGCCAGACCGTGTACGCGGGGGGCTCCTGGTCGCTGCCGGGAGGGGTCAGTACCGCGGCCAGTGGCCGGTCGGGCCCCGCCTGCCCTGCCGCGACGAGGAGTTCGGGCGGTGCGCCGTCCACGGTCAGCTGCCATCGGCTGAGGTGGCGGGCGTCCCGCGAGAACAGCCCGTCGGGAGAGGCGCCCCGCGCCTCGCTGATGTCGCCGGAGTCCGTCACCACGGCGAAGGTGCCGTCGTGGACCAGGAGGTGGTGTCCTGTCATTCGGCCAGGCCTTCCCTTCGTCGTGCCCCGCGGGCGGATCACAGTGCGCGGAGCGGTGATCACTCCGTGTGTCCGTATCACAGAAGACGGGACGAAGTGGACGCGCCACACGGGCGCTCATCTGAGCGAAAGAGGCTCCGAATGTGTCCACGAGGTGAGATCCAGTCGACAGAGCGGCGTGATTCTCGCCACCCCTGATAGGGGTGCCGCTCAGATGAGCGCTGGAAAGCAGGGTGCACCTTTCCAAGGTGTGGCACTGGGTGCCACCCGCAGGAGCTTCGGCTCATTGATCATTTGTTGCTCTCCGTGTGGGATCCTCGGTGGTCTTTTGTACGGAGCGTAGTTCTGGCTTCATTACTTGAATGTGTTGAGCAGCGTGCTCGTAGGGCTCCCCACTTTGGATCTGCTGGCGGACGAGTGGTTACAGCCGTATGACGGCCAAGTGGACGTACTCACGCGCCTTTGATCTGGGTACGCTCCCGGCCGTCAGGGCAGCCGTCCGCGAGGAGTCGAGTCCCGTGTCGGAAACAGAAGATCAGCAGAAGTTCGTCTACGACTTCACCGAGGGCAACAAGGACCTCAAGGACCTGCTCGGCGGGAAGGGAGCCAACCTCGCCGAGATGACCAACCTCGGTCTCCCGGTGCCCCCGGGCTTCACCATCACCACCGAGGCCTGCAAGGTCTACCTGGACAGCGGTAACGAGCCCCCCGCGCTGCGCGACGAGGTGAGCTCCCACCTCGAGGCCCTCGAGCGGAAGATGGGCAAGAAGCTCGGGCAGCCGGACAATCCGCTGCTGGTGTCCGTGCGTTCCGGTGCCAAGTTCTCCATGCCCGGCATGATGGACACCGTCCTCAACATCGGCCTCTCCGACGAGTCCGTCGGCGGTCTCGCCGCGCAGGCCGGGGACGAGCGCTTCGCCTGGGACTCCTACCGTCGCCTCATCCAGATGTTCGGCAAGACCGTGCTCGGCGTCGACGGCGACCTCTTCGAGGAGGCCCTCGAGGAGGCCAAGCGTGCCAAGGGCGTGACGGTCGACGTGGACCTCGACGCCGGTGATCTCCAGCGGCTCGTCGAGCAGTTCAAGGGCATCGTCCTCAAGGAGACCGGCCGCGAGTTCCCGCAGGAGCCGCGCGAGCAGATGGACCTCGCCGTACGGGCCGTCTTCGACTCGTGGAACGGCGACCGCGCCAAGCTCTACCGCCGCCAGGAGCGCATCCCCGGCGACCTGGGCACCGCGGTCAACATCTGTTCCATGGTCTTCGGCAACCTCGGGCCCGACTCCGGCACCGGTGTCGCCTTCACGCGCGACCCCGCCAGCGGCCACCAGGGCGTCTACGGCGACTACTTGCAGAACGCGCAGGGCGAGGACGTCGTCGCCGGTATCCGCAACACCGTGCCGCTGGCCGATCTCGAGCGGATCGACAAGGCGTCGTACGACCAGCTGATGCAGATCATGGAAACCCTCGAGACGCACTACAAGGACCTGTGCGACATCGAGTTCACCATTGAGCGCGGCCAGCTGTGGATGCTCCAGACCCGTGTCGGCAAGCGTACGGCGGGCGCCGCCTTCCGGATCGCCACCCAGCTCGTGGACCAGGGCCTGATCGACGAGGCCGAGGCGCTCCAGCGGGTCAACGGCGCCCAGCTCGCCCAGCTGATGTTCCCGCGCTTCGAAGATGATGGAGCCCGCGGCGGGAAGGGGCCGGAGAAGATCGGCCGGGGCATCGCCGCCTCCCCGGGCGCGGCCGTCGGCAAGGCGGTCTTCGACTCCTACACCGCGGTCAAGTGGTCCCGGTCCGGCGAGAAGGTCATCCTCATCCGCCGGGAGACCAACCCCGACGACCTCAACGGCATGATCGCGGCCGAGGGCATCCTCACCTCGCGCGGCGGCAAGACCTCGCACGCCGCGGTCGTGGCGCGTGGCATGGGCAAGACCTGTGTCTGCGGCGCCGAGGAGCTCGAAGTCGACACCAAGCGGCGGCGGATGACGGCACCGGGTGACATCGTCATCGAGGAGGGTGACGTCGTCTCCATCGACGGCTCCTCCGGCAAGGTCTACCTGGGCGAGGTACCCGTCGTACCGTCCCCGGTCGTCGAGTACTTCGAGGGCCGGATGCACGCCGGCGCCGAGGATGCCGACGAGCTGGTCAAGGCCGTGCACCGGATCATGGCGTACGCGGACCGGGTGCGCCGGCTGCGCGTACGGGCCAACGCCGACAACGCCGAGGACGCCGCCCGCGCCCGCCGGTTCGGCGCCCAGGGCATCGGGCTGTGCCGCACCGAGCACATGTTCCTCGGCGAGCGCCGCGAGCTGGTCGAGCGGCTGATCCTCGCCGACACCGACGACGAGCGCGAGGAGGCGCTCGGCGCCCTGCTGCCGCTGCAGAAGGCCGACTTCGTCGAGCTGTTCGAGTCGATGGACGGTCTGCCGGTCACCGTACGGCTGCTCGACCCGCCGTTGCACGAGTTCCTGCCGGACATCACCGAGCTGTCCGTACGCGTCGCCCTCGCCGAGTCCCGCAAGGACCCCAACGAGAACGACCTGCGGCTGCTGCAGGCCGTGCACAAGCTGCACGAGCAGAACCCGATGCTCGGGCTGCGCGGTGTGCGTCTCGGCCTGGTCATCCCGGGTCTGTTCGCCATGCAGGTACGGGCCATCGCCGAGGCCGCCGCCCAGCGCAGGAACGCCAAGGGCGACCCGCGGGCCGAGATCATGATTCCGCTGGTGGGCACCGTCCAGGAGCTGGAGATCGTCCGCGACGAGGCCGAGAAGGTCATCGCCGAGGTCGAGGCCGCGACGGGCACCGAGCTCAAGCTGACCCTCGGCACGATGATCGAGCTGCCGCGGGCTGCTCTGACGGCAGGTCAGATCGCGGAGGCGGCCGAGTTCTTCTCCTTCGGCACCAACGACCTCACCCAGACCGTGTGGGGCTTCTCCCGCGACGACGTCGAGGCGAGCTTCTTCACCGCGTACCTGGAGAAGGGCATCTTCGGGGTCAGCCCGTTCGAGACCATCGACCGGGACGGCGTCGGCTCCCTCGTACGGAACGCCGTCGAGGCCGGGCGGGCCACCCGCCCCGACCTCAAGCTCGGCGTCTGCGGTGAGCACGGCGGCGATCCGGAGTCCGTCCACTTCTTCCATGAGGTGGGCCTGGACTACGTCTCCTGCTCGCCGTTCCGGATCCCGGTGGCGCGCCTGGAGGCGGGCCGCGCCGCGGCGGAGAGCGAGGGCAGCGACCACCGCTGACCGACGCGTGAGCCCCCGCCCCGGGGGCATGTCCCCCGGGCGGAGCGAGCGTTGGAGCGGAAGAACCACCGGGGCAGTCGCCGGATTCCGACCCTCGACCGGCGGCGGCTCCGGCACCCTGAAAGGGGCGGCACCTGTGCGGAGGTGCCGCCCCTGCTTTTGTGAACCGCGTACCACCCATGGCTTTCGCAGGTGTCCAGGGAAGCGTGGAAGAGCCGGGACAAGCGGACAGGAATATGCGCGTCCGGTGAATCGCCGCCCGTTTACAGGCGGTCGGCCCGCGGTCCGAGCGGGCTCGTGTGCACCGGACCGCGGGCCGTAACCCCTGCCGGACGCGAGGCGGTACCCAAAGCCGCCCGGAAGTAAACCGCCGCACTGCCCCCACAACAGTCTTATCGGCGACTTCCGTGTGCCCGACGGGGTCCAGCATTTCGGTACACCCCGTATGCCCGCGACCCGTTTCAACTGTGGCCAAAAGGGCGTGGTGACCGACAGTGCCGGAGTGCATACTCGGTGACCGGGACAAAGGCGGGGGGCCACTTGTGGGGGTTTGGTGCTACGCATCCATTTCACCGGGCTTGACCTCGCCCGGGTCCGGATAGCCGCTCGTCCGGACGCTCTCTGGGAATCCATCCTGAGCTTTCACCGACTACGGGACAAACAGGGGCCATCGGTCTACGGGCCGTGGCGCTGCGAAGCACGAACACGGTTGAGCGGTGAAACACGCCTGCTCGCTTCGCTGGTGCCGGTCCGAGGTTACTTCCCCGACTTCCTGACACCGCCGGAAGGCGTCCTCGGCGTGGAGCCGGCGATCGAGGCGCTGCGCGAGACCCCGGCCCACCGTCTCCAGCATGATCTGTCGCTGCTCGGGACGGTGCGTTCACGGCCGGGCTGGGTCCATGACCTCGCGGAGGGCCACACCGGGTCGCTGCGCCGGCTGCTCGGCGCCCTGCGCAGCTACCACCGGGCCGCCATAGCCCCGTACTGGCCGCATATCCGGGCCCGGATCGAGGCCGACCGGGCGGCTCGCGGCCGGGCGCTGCTGGACGGTGGCGCGGACCGTCTGCTGGCCTCGCTGCCGGCGATGATGCGCTGGCGCTCGCCGGTGCTGGAGGCGGACTACCCGGTGGACCGGGACCTGTATCTGGGCGGGCGGGGGCTGTTGCTCCTGCCGTCGTTCTTCTGCCGCCGGACGCCGGTGACGTTCCACGACCGGGATCTGACCCCGGTGCTGGTCTATCCGGTGGAGCACACCGAGCCGTCGGCCCCTGCGGCCCCGGTGCGCTCGTACGCCGGGGACGTCGGCTCGGGGTCGCTCGGCAAGCTGGTCGGCCACACCCGCTCCGCAGTGCTGCGGACCATCGGCCACGGCTGTACGACCGGCGAACTCGCCCGCAGGGTCGGTGTGTCCGCGGCCTCGGCCAGCCAGCATGCGAGCGTGCTGCGCGAAGCCGGACTCGTCGTCACCCTGCGGCACGGGGGCGCCGTGCTGCACACGCTGACACCGCTGGGCGCCGCCCTGTTGCGTGGCGGCGCCGCAGCGGTACCGACCCTGCCCGAGACGTCGGAGATGCCGCAGGTGTCCCAGGTGCCGCAGGTCTCAGCGGCCGCGAGCGGGTCGGGACGGTGAGGGGTTGGGTGGTGCCATCCGGTGAACGGGTGGGGGCGCCGACGCAGGCCCGCCCGAGCGCACCGGTCGGGGAACGGGGGCTGTGCGGTGGGGTGTTACGAGCGGAACGGCCCGGTCACCTCGTAGGTGATGCCGCCCGACGAACTGCCGGTCGTGCCGCGCTGGCTGGAGAAGTAGAGCCGCCGGCCGTCGGGGGAGAACGCCGGCCCGGTGACCTCGGAAGAGGACTGGCCGTTGATGCGCAGGAACGGGGCGACGACGTCGTCGGGGGTGATGATGCAGATCTCCATGTTCCCCCCGTCCTCGGCGACGAACAGATCGCCGGAGGAGGAGCCGGTGACGTTGTCCACGCCGGTCAGCGGAGCGCCGCCGCCCACCACCAGCGAGTCGTCGTAGGCGAGTTCATAGGTGCTGCTCGCCAGGTTGAGCTGCCAGACCCGGTTGTCGCCCTTGGTGGTGAACCAGACGGTGTCGTTGGCGTAGTGACACCCCTCGCCGCCGTTGAATCTCTTCGCGCCCGAGACCTGGTCGCGGGTCAGGGTGGGGGAGCCGTCGGGGTCGGGCACGGTCGCCCAGGTGAACGAGCCGGACGTGGCGGTGCCCGCCTTGAGCACCTGCAGGGTGCCGGAGGACAGGTTGCCCCAGGTGGCCGGGACGAACCGGTAGAGGCAGCCGTTGCTCTCGTCCTCGGTCAGGTAGACCACCTTGCGCACCGGGTCGGCCGCGGCGGCCTCGTGCTTGAAGCGGCCCATGGCGTCGCGGCGCGTGGCGGGGTTCACACCCCACGGGTCGGTCTCGTAGACGTAGCCGAGGCTGACCTCCTCGCAGGAGAGCCAGGTGTTCCAGGGCGTCTTGCCGCCGGCGCAGTTCTGCCGGGTCCCGGACAGGATGCGCCGGGCGCCCGTGATGGTGCCCGTGGAGCTGAACGTGATGGAGCCGGCTCCTCCGCTGGGGTTGATCTCGGAGTTGGAGACGTAGATCCAGCCCGTGCCGTTGGCGAAGCAGGCGCCGCCGTCAGGGGCGTTGTGCCAGGTGTACGAGGTACCCGGGACGGTCTGCCCGGACCGGGCGATCACCCGGCTGGTGAATCCGCTGGGCAGCTGGATGCCGTTCGCGTCGGCCGCGCCCAGACTTCCGTAGGGGCCAGGGCCCGGCTGGGCGGGTGCCGCGTAGGCGGCTCCCCGCATCAGTGTGCCGCCGAAGGCCGCGGCTGAGGTTCCGATGACTGCTCCGCGCAGGAAATTGCGACGTTCCACTGTCACTCCACCGAAGTTGTGACTGCCCCGCGGCCGGTCGGCCCGCGGAGTCGCGCGCCAACGGACGATAGAAGTGGGTAGTTGACGGTGGAACAACGACTGGTGAAGCGGCAGTGGTGTTTGCCCAGCGCGCCCGTGCCCTGCCGTCGAGGCCGGTGTCGAGGTCGGCCCGACGTTCGACGACCGGACCTCCGTACGCCATCCCGCCGTGTCCCCTGGGAGGTGTGATGTGAAAGATGGTGCGAGGGGCAGGGCCCCGGCAGGATGCTGCTGTGACGACGACGCACCTTTGTGAGGCATGCGGCACCGAACTGCCCTCCCATGCCCGGCGTGCCCGGGAGGGTGCGGGCCAGGGCGGTCGGCCGGCCCGGTACTGCTCCAGTGCCTGCCGGCAACGCGCCTTCCGGCGGCGTACGGCCCAACACGATCCGGGGCACGCGGAGTCGCACCACGCGGCCCCTCCGCCCGGTCCGCTTCCACGGGGCCGCGGGCTGCCCCGGCCGCTCGACGCCTTCGTCGGTCGCGAGCGCGAACTCTCCCGGCTGCGCACCCTGCTGAGGTCCTCGCGTCTGCTCACCCTGGTCGGCCCGGGCGGGGTGGGCAAGACACGTCTGGCGCTGGAGCTCGCGGCCGGCGTGCGGGCCGGCCGCGAGAACCGCGCTCAGCTGGTGGAACTCGACTCGCTCGCGGACGGCGAACTGCTGCCGCAGACCGTCGCCGCCGCCCTCGGGGTGGGTGAGCGGGGCGGCCGGACGGGTGTCGAGGCACTCGTCCACGCGCTCGGCGACCGCACGGTGCTGATCGTCCTGGACAACTGCGAGCACTTGGTCGAAGCATGCGCGCGGCTGGCCGCCACCCTGCTGGGGCGCTGCCGCGGGCTGCGCATCCTCGCGACCAGCCGGGAGACCCTGCGCGTACCCGGCGAGATGGTCTTCCGCGTCGGCGAGCTGTCGCTCTCGCCGGCCGACGAGGACCACGATACGGTCGCGCTGCTGCGGTCGGACGCCGTTCGGCTCTTCGTGGAGCGGGCCCGGACGTGTGAACCGGACTTCGAACTCCGCCTCGGCAACGCCCGTACGGTGGCCGAGATCTGCCGACGGCTGGACGGACTGCCGCTGGCCATCGAGCTGGCCGCGCGCCGGACCGGCTCCCTCCCGCTGGGCGACATCCTGGCCGGGCTGGGCGACCAGCTCTCCCTTCTCACCGACGGCAGCAGGACGGGGCCGGGCCGCCACCGCGAGCTGGCAGCCGCGATCGACTGGAGCCATCGATTATTGGACCCCGTCGAGAAGGCGGTGTTCCGGCGTCTCTCCGTCCTCGGAGGCGGTTTCGATGCCGCCGGAGCGGCCAGGATCTGTGCCGATGCGGCAGACGGCCCCGGGGCGGCGGCCGTGGGTCCGCACGGGGCGACAGGTGCGTACGGGGCCGTTGTTCCGCCCCCGGGTGCGTACCGGCCCAGTCGCGATGGGGCGGCCGCAGCCGGGCCGGGGTCCGATACGGCGGACGGGCCCGGGCCGGGGCGGGCCGAAAGTACCGACCGGGCGGACAGGGACGGTGGCGCCGACAGGGGTGATGGCGCGGGCAGGGGCGGCGCCGGGAGGGACGGTGGCGCCGGGAGGGAAGGTGGCGCCGGCAGGGAGACCGGTGCCGTGGTCCCGCCGGAGCAGGTGCTGCGCGTGATCTGCGCCCTGGAGACCAAGTCCCTGCTCGTACGCGTACGGGGCGACGACCACGACACGGCCAGGTTCCGGCAGCTGAGCGCGATCCGCGCCTACGGGATGGAGCGGCTCGCCGAGTCCGGTGAACTGCACTCCACCTGGCACCGGGCCCTCGACTGGCTGGCCGGGCAGACGGAGAGCGCCTCCCCACCGGTGTTCGCCGATTCCGCCGCGCAACCGCTGAGCGAGGAGCGGGAGAACCTCACGGCGGCCGTCGCGTACACCGCCGCCCGGCCCGACAGCCGGCACGTTCCGCTCGCCATCGTGCTGGCGCGGCTGCGGTACCAGCAGGAGCAGGTGACGGCCGCCCGCGTCCTGTTGTCCGGGGTGCTGGACCGGGCGCGGGGCTCGCGGCACCGGGGTGCGGCGCTGGCCCTGGCCGCACGGTCGGCCTGTATGCAGGCGGATCACGCGGCCGCGCTGGACTACGCCGAGGAGGCCGTCGCCGTCGAGCGGGCCGGGAACCGCCCCGCGGGACTGGCCAATGCCCTGGACGCGCTGGCGGCCGCCCGGCTCTGCCGCAGCGAGTTCCCCGAAGCGGTCGCCGTCTTCGCGGAGGTCCTCGACCTGGTCCGTACGCTCGACCGCCCGCTGGACACCGCGCTGTGTCTGCACCACCTCGCCTGGGCCCTGCTGCAGACGGGCAGAGCCGACGAGG
Organism: Streptomyces sp. 8N706; assembly: GCF_052245415.1. Classification (NCBI taxonomy): domain Bacteria; kingdom Bacillati; phylum Actinomycetota; class Actinomycetes; order Kitasatosporales; family Streptomycetaceae; genus Streptomyces; species Streptomyces sp. 8N706. The sequence continues at coordinate 10,539 of NZ_JBQQBW010000008.1, forward strand.
CCGATGACCTGATGCCGGAGTGCCTGCCCGCACTGCGGTCGGGTGCGCCGTCGGGCCAGTTGACGGCGGCGCTGCACACGGCCGGCGCGATCCGGCTGGCGCTGGGGGACGTCGATACCGCCGAGGAGTTGTTCGCGGAGGTGCTCCGCAACGCGCCCACGGAGAGCTTCCACTCGCTGTATCCCCTGGAAGGGCTCGCCATCGTGGCGGCCGAGCGGGGTGAGATGCCGCGGTCGCTGCGGCTGTACGCGGCCGCCGCCGAGACCCGCAGACGGATCGACAGCGAGCCCGAGGCCCAGTGGCAGCGGCAGGTGGAGGCGGCGGCGGCGCGGGCGAAGGAGCGGCTCAGCCCGTCCGGGGCCGACGCGGCACTGGGCGCCGGGCGCAGGCTGCGCGGTGACCGGCTGACGGCGTACGCGCTGCGCGGCGCATACCCCGCCGCCGGGACCTCCGGCGATTCCGGGCGCACCGGTGCCACCGTCGGCGGATCGCAGCTGACCGGGCGGGAGATGTCGGTCGCGACGCTGGTCGCCGAAGGGCTGACGAACCGACAGATCGCTTCGCATCTGAACCTGTCGAAGAGCACGGTGGCCACGCACCTCGACAGCATCCGTGACAAACTGGGCGTGCGCTCCCGTACGCAGATCGCCCTCTGGGCCGCCGGACGTCCCCGCTCCGGCCCGGGATCGCATCCCGAGCCCGAATCCTGAGCCCGAACGCAGCCGGGTGCCATGGGGTTTCGTAACGCCCGTAAGTCGTCGGTCATCTGGTCGATGCTGTGATCCCGGTGTACCGCCGAGGCTGTGCGGAACAGGGCATTCCAAGGGCCGCCGGCCGGCTGTCGCTCTCGCAATCCGGCTGCCGGCCGGTCCTTTCCCCCCACGGAATGCCCTGGCGAGCGAGTCGATTCCGGCAAGGAGACGCGATGCGGTACGACCACGATGCGGGCTCGGATGCAGTGACCGGCCCGGGCTCCCCGGCGCAGGCGGGCGACGCGGAGAAGAGCTCGAGAAGGGCCTTCATCCGGTCCGGTTCCGTGGGCGTGACCACGGTCGCTCTGGCGGCAACTGTCGCCGCCTCGACCGCTCCGGCCGCCTCCGCGCCCCGTCCGCCGGAGCTGCGTCGCGCCGGCCTTCCGCTGGCCATCACGCCGTCCTGCTCCGGTCAGGAGACCCCGGAGGCGACGGAGGGCCCGCTGTTCAAACCCACCTCCCCGGAGCGGGGCAACTTCATCACCCCCGCCATCAACGGTGTGCGGCTGGATCTCGGCGGAGTCGTCTATGACACGGCCTGCAAGCCGCTTGCGGAGACGCTCATCGAGTTCTGGCACTGCGACCAGAACGGCGACTACGACACCACGGGATACTCCCTCCGCGGGCATCAGTACACCAACAGCAGGGGTGCGTTCCGGCTCAGGACGATCATTCCCCGGGACTACTGGGGCCGTTGGGGACAGCGGGCACCGCACATCCACACGAGGGTGCAGGTGTCCGGCAGTCCCCTGCTCGTCACCCAGCTGTACTTCCCGGACGACACCCAGGCGTACGGCCGTGACTTCGCGGCGCTCAACGCCCAGGACCGGCTCTTCAACCGCGCCTGCACCATCGGGCTCACGGGCCCGTCGAACGGCTCCTACACCGGCACGTTCGACTTCGTCCTCAAGACCACGGTGTAGGCGATGCACCGGGCCCTCGGGACCACGACCTGGTCAAGACACCTGGTTCTCGAAACCACGCCATGGCCCGCAGGACCGCGGTCCAGCAGGAGCTGTCGCCGTATCCGCGTGGCAGGCCGCCGGCCGGCGTCGAGTGACCGATCCACCGGTCCTCCGTCCGGTGCCCTGTCCGGCATCAGCACGACCCCCCACACCTCCCCCCCACCACACAAGGAAACCGTGATGCCATCGAGCACGTCATCCCCGGCGCCGAAGGCTCGCCGGACGCCCCTCCTGGCGGCGGTCGCCATTGCCGTCGCGGCCGGGTCCCTGGCCGTCTTCGGCCTGAGCGGTGATCCGACCGCACCGGCCGCGTCCTCCGCGCCCACGTCCTCCGCGCCGCGGGCCGGGGCGTGGCAGGAGACCCCGGTACCGGTGAAGAAGGGCGACCTCACCGCCGTCGCCGCGCTGAACGACAAGCAGGCCTGGGCCGTGGGTTACCGGCTGAAGAGCGCGACTTCGCTCGAAGCCGTCGCACTCCGCTGGAACGGTACCTCCTGGGCCCAGGAGTCGACCCTCCCGGACAACAGCTTCCCGCAGGCCCTCGCGGTCCGGTCGGCCACCGACATCTGGGTCGTCGGCACCGCGACCGAGCACTGGGACGGAAAGACCTGGACCACGCACCGACCGGCCCGCGACCCGGACGGCCGGCTCGTCCCCGACGCCGTGGCGACGACATCCGACGGCAAGGCCTGGACGGTGGGCCGCGCGGTTCCCGGGTCCATCAAGGAGGGGGTGCCCGCCATCCAGGTCTGGGACGGCAAGAACTGGACCAAGCAGTCGCTTCCCGACGTCGGCAAGGGTGAACTCACCAGCGTGGCGGCCATCGCGCCGGACGACGTATGGGCCGCGGGCACCGCGTTCGCGGCCGACGACACCTCCCGGCAGTCGGCTCTTCTGCTGCACTGGGACGGCTCCGACTGGAAGCGGGTCGCCGCTCCCGGCGTCGAGGGGGCCCACAGCTGGGCCGGCGGTATCACCGCGCTTGCCGCCGACGACATCTGGGCGGTGGGCGGCAGCACCACGGGAAGCTCCGAGCGGCCCTATGCGGTGCACTGGGACGGCAAGAAGTGGACCGCCGCGAAGACCCCGGCGGTCGCCGACGGCCGGCTGCGCGCCGTGGGCCGGGCCGGGGACGGCCGGCTCTGGGCGGTCGGCGGCAAGGGTTCCGCCCCCGTCGCCCTGCGCTGGGACAGCCAGGGCGAGCGGTGGACGGAAACCGCGGACCCGGGCGTGGTCGTACGGGGCTTCGCCACGGTGCCGAAGAGCGCCGACCTCTGGGTCGCCGGAATCGCCGAGGAAGGAGACCTGGTGCCCGCGATCACCCGCCTCAAGGGTTGAGGCGTGGTGTCCGGGGCGCTGCGCTGGGTGGTGGCCGAACCGGGGGGGCTGGTCCCGGCCACTACCCGCCTCGAGGGTGAGCCGCGTTCTTGGGCGTTGTGTCGGGTGGTGGCCGGACCGAGGGACCCCGGGTCCGGCCGCCGCTCGTCCCGAGGGCTGACGCGCACCCGAGGCAGCCGGTGCGGGGCGGGAAAGGTGCGCTGACCGCCCCGCACCGGCCCCGGTACGCCCCGACCCGACCGGCGTAAGTCCCGACCCGACCGGCCGCTGAGCCCCGCCCCCGGGGCACCCCCCGCACCGGCCCGTACGTTCCGCACCGGGCAGACACGCCGCGCTCGGCAGGTATGCCCGCGGGCTCCGGACGACGAGGACGAGTGGTGACCGGCGGAACGGAGCGGAGTTGCCGGGCGGCTCAGCCGTCCCCGAACAAGTCGCGACCTGGCCCCCGTGCTGTCCCCGGGACGATGCCCGGGCAGAGGCCGGGTCGCCTGGTCAGCAAGTCCCCGGTGGGGCGTAGGGGCGAGTTGCCACGGCTGCCGTACGAGTCGGTGGTACCGGTGAGCTACCGGGGCTGCTGCTCCTGCCGCTCCAGCGCCTCGTACGTCACACCCGTCAGCCGTTCCGACGCTCCCCACAGCTGCTCGCCCGCCGTGTCATTGCGTGTCCACGGGGCCCGGCGGGCAGGGCCCGGCGCGCCGCGGAAGTGGAGGCGCGGGCCGGTGTAGGAGCCCTGGCGCACACCGGGCGCGGTGGCGGCGTACAGCGTCGGCAGCGCCCCCGCCTCGGCGGACTGCGCGAGGACACGGTTTCCCACTTCCATGACGCGCTCGGCCGCGCGGCGCTCCTCCATCCGTACGCCCGCCGTCTGGAGGTTGGTGGAGGCGTAGCCCGGGTGCGCGGCCGCGGCCACCACATCCGCCCCCGCCCGTACCAGCCGCCGTGACAGCTCGTGGACGAAGAGCAGATTCGCGCTCTTGGAACGGGCGTACACCAGCCAGCGCCGGTAGCCGCGCTCGCTGTTGAGATCCCGCAGATCGATGTTGGCCAGCACGTGCAGGCCGCTGGAGACGCCGACCACCCGCGCACCGGGCGCGAGGAGCAGCTTCGGCAGCAGCAGGCCGGCCAGCGCGAAGTGCCCCAGATGGTTCACCCCGAACTGCATCTCGAAGCCGTCCACGGTCCGCCGGTGCGGCAACGCCATCACGCCCGCGTTGTTGACCAGCAGATCCAGCCGTTCGCGGCCGAAGGACCGGGCGAAGTCCCGTACGGAGGAGAGGTCCGCCAGGTCGAGCCGGGCGAACTCCACGTCCGCCCGGGGGACTTCCCTCCTGATGAGGGCCTCGGCCTCCTTGCCGCGCGTCTCGTCCCGGCACGCGAGAACCACATGCGCACCGTGCCGGGCGAGCTCGCGCGCGGTCACCCGGCCGAGGCCGCTGTTGGCTCCGGTCACCACCGCCGTGCGCCCGCTCTGGTCGGGGATGTCGCTCGCGGTCCAGCCCGTCATGACTGCCGGTCTCCTCGCGTCGTCGCAGGAAGTGCGCACATCGTGTTACCCGCGAGTCAGCCTAGTACCGCACTGCGCTCCTACGCCCGCCGTCCCCGCCATCGTCACGGCCGGGGGGCCTGCCGCCGCTCCCTCACTGGACCCGGACGGCGAAGGCGGGCACCGACACCGACTCGTCGTCCAGGCACTGCCCGGTGGTGAGATCGAAGCGCTGCTTGAGCAGGGGCGAGGCCACGAACGGCCGTCCGTCGTCCGCCGTGCGTCCGACGAGCCCGCGCGACAGGACGTACGCGCCGGTGAAGGGGTCCTGGTTGCCGATGGCGTACGCGACGCCCGCGCGGTCCAGGAACACCGCCACCTGCCGTCCGTCCGGCAGCAGTGCTGCCACCCCGCGCCCGGGGGTGAGGGCGGAGAGATCGCAGACGGCGAACCATTGCTGGTCGACGAGCAGCTCGACTCGTACCGTGATCCGTTCGGGTGCGAGCGTCATCAGACAGTGCTCCCTTCAAGGGTGCGGATGGGAAGGACGGGGCCGGCCAGCACGGTCAGATCCGGCTTGACCTGGTCGCGCTCGGGCACGAACCGGACCGAGGGGTCCGGGGTGCCCGGCGCGTTGACGAAGGAGACGAAGCGCTGCAGCCGCTCGGGGTCGTCGAGGGTGGCGGCCCACTCGTCGCGGTAGCCGGCGACATGGTCGGCCATGAGCTGCTCCAGCTCGTCGCAGAGGCCCAGCGAGTCGTGCACCACCACGTCCCGGACATGCTCCAGACCGCCCTCGATCCGCTCAAGCCAGGCCGAGGTGCGCTCCAGCCGGTCGGCGGTGCGGATGTAGAACATCAGGAACCGGTCGATCAGCCGGATCAGTTCCGCGTCGGACAGGTCCTGGGCCAGCAGGTCGGCATGGCGCGGATCGGCGCCGCCGTTGCCGCCGACGTAGAGGTTCCAGCCGTTGGACGTCGCGATGACCCCGAAGTCCTTGCCGCGCGCCTCGGCGCACTCGCGTGCGCAGCCGGAGACCGCCGACTTGAGCTTGTGCGGGCTGCGGAGCCCCCGGTAGCGCAGCTCCAGGTCGATCGCCATCCGGACCGAGTCCTGCACGCCGTAGCGGCACCAGGTCTGCCCCACACACGACTTCACGGTGCGCAGCGCCTTGCCGTAGGCGTGACCGGACTCGAAGCCCGCGTCGACCAGCCGGGCCCAGATACGCGGCAGCTGGTCGACGCTCGCCCCGAACAGGTCGATCCGCTGGCCACCGGTGATCTTCGTGTAGAGCCCGAAGTCGCGGGCGACCTCACCGATCACGATCAGCTTCTCGGGTGTGATCTCACCGCCGGGGATGCGAGGCACGACCGAGTACGAGCCGTTGCGCTGCAGATTGGCGAGAAAGTGGTCGTTGGTGTCCTGCAGGGCGGCCTGTTCACCGTCCAGGACGTAGCCGTCCGCGCCGATGGACGGCGCGAGCGAGGCGATGATCGAACCGACGGTCGGCTTGCAGACCTCACAGCCGTCGCCGCCGCGGGCCGACTCCCGGCCGTGCTCGTCGAGCACCTGGGCGAACGTCGTGAGGCTGCGCACCCGCACGATCTCGTACAGCTCGGCCCGGGTCTGGGCGAAGCAGCCGCACAGCCCCTTGTCCACGGTCACACCGCTCGCCTCCAGCTCGTCGTTGACGAGCGTGGTGAGCACCTTCACACAACTGCCGCAGCCCGTGCCCGCCTTGGTGCACTTCTTCACGGCCGGGACGTCGGTGCAGCTGTGTTCGGTGACGGCGGAGCGGATGGCGCCCTTGGTGACGTTGTGGCAGTTGCAGATGACCGCCTCGTCGGGCAGGGCGGACGGGCCGAGCGCGGCGGGCGCGCCGACACCGGCGGGCATCACCAGCTGCTCGGGCGACAGCGGAGGTACGGACCCGGTGAGCGGCCGCAGCATTCCGTACGCCTCGGCGTCTCCCACCAGGACCCCGCCCAGGAGGGTGCCGTCCGCGCCGACGACCAGCTTCTTGTAGACACCGGCCCGGGAGTCGGCGTAGACGACGTCGAGGCAGCCGGGGGCCGAGCCGTGCGCGTCGCCGAAGGAGGCGACGTCCACGCCCAGGAGCTTGAGCTTGGTGGAGAGGTCGGCGCCGGTGAAGGCCGTCGACGTCTCGCCGGCGATGGCGTCCGCGGCGGTCTCGGCCATCTCGTAGCCGGGCGCCACGAGACCGTAGACACGGCCGTCGGCGGCCAGCGCGCACTCGCCGATCGCGTAGACGGCCGGGTCGGAGGTGGCGCACTGCTCGTCGACCTTGATGCCGCCGCGCTCGCCGACCTCCAGACCGCAGTCGCGGGCGAGCTGGTCGCGGGGGCGCACCCCCGCGGAGAAGACGACCAGGTCGGTGGCGAGCGTCGAGCCGTCGGACAGGGACATGCCCGCGACCGTCCCGCTGTCGTCCGTGGTGACCTCCTGCGTGCCGACGCCCGTGTGGACCGTCAGCCCCATGTCCTCGATGGTGCGCAGCAGCGCGGCGCCGCCGCCGTCGTCCACCTGCACGGGCATCAGCCGCGGTGCGAACTCCACGATGTGCGTGTCGAGCCCGAGCCCCTTCAGGGCGCCGGCCGCCTCCAGTCCGAGCAGTCCGCCACCGACGACGGCGCCGGTCGTGGCCCCCTTCGCGTACTCCTCGATCGCGAGCAGGTCCTCGATCGTCCGGTAGACGAAGCAACCGGTGGAGTCCTTGCCGGGCACCGGCGGCACGAAGGGGTACGAGCCGGTCGCCAGGACGAGCGTGTCGTAGGTGACGGTCAGCCCCGAGCGCGAGGTGACCGTGCGCGCCGTACGGTCGATCGTCTGCACCGGGTCGTCGAGGTGCAGCTCGATCCCGTGCCGCTCCATGAAGTCCGGTTCCACGAGGGAGAGTTCGTCGGGGGTTTTACCGGAGAAGTACGAGGTCAGCTGCACGCGGTCGTAGGCGGCGCGCGGCTCCTCGCACAGGACGACGACGCGCGCCCGCTCGGTGACCCCGCGGTCGGCGAGGGCCTCCAGGAACCGCTGGCCGACCATCCCGTGGCCGACGAGCACAATCGTGGGGTGAGACGCGATCGGCATGGTCAGGAGCCTCCATCGTTGGTGAGCAGGTGGAGCAGTGGAGCGGAGGGGAGCGGCTCGTCGCCCTCCCACGTCCTGGCGAGCACGCCGACGCTGCCGAGATCGCCGAGCAGAATTCCTCCAATGAGCCGGTCGCCGCGGACGACGACCTTGCGGTACGCGCCGCGGGTGGCATCGGAGAGGTGGATGACGTCGTCGCCGGGCGCGGGCTCGGTCTCACCGAAGGCGGCGAGATCGAACGGGCCGGGCGGAAGCATGTCCGGGAGGGAGCCGGTCGCCTGGTCGGCCGGGGAAGCTGCGGAGACGGCCGTGGGAGCCGCGGCGTCGGCCGGGGAGGCCGGCGTGGCCGCCGTCGGGGCCGGTACCGCCGGGCCGCCCGGCCGGGTGGGACCGGCGGGCAGCGTCAGCCGGGTGAGCGCCCGGGTGCCGGTGTAGCGCGGGGGCGCGGACGCCGTGGTGTCCGCCAGGAGCACGCGGGCCAGGACGTCGGCCTGCTCCTGCGCGGGCCCTGCCAGGCCGTAGAGGACGCCGCCGTGCTCGGAGCAGTCACCGATCGCGTGGATCCGGGGGTCGGAGGTGCGCAGCTCGTCGTCGACGACGATGCCGCGCCGCGTCCGCAGGCCGGCGGCCTGGGCGAGGCCGATACGGGGGCGGACCCCGCAGGCCAGGACGACGATCTCGGCGTCCAGCCGGAATCCGTCGGCCATCTCGACCGCGGTGACCGTCCGGGCCGGGCGCGCCTGTGTCTGCGCGCGACCCTGTGACGGTGCCTCTGCCGGCGCCGGTGTCTGCGCCGTGGCCGGGCCGGGCTCCCGTCCGGGCAGCACGTGCAGACCCCGCACCCGGCACTCCGTGTGGACCTCGACGCCCAGCTCCTCCACATGCGAGCGCAGCAGCCGTGACGCGCCCGCGTCGAGCTGTCGCTCCATGAGGTGTTCGCCCTGGTGGGCGAGGACGACCTGGGCGCCGCGACGGGCCAGCGCACGCGCCGCCGACACCCCCAGCAGCCCGCCGCCGATCACCACGGCCCGGACACCCGGGCGTACGGACTCGGCGAGCGAGAGGCAGTCGTCCATGGTGCGGAAGGACTGCACACCCTGGGGAAGGTCGTGGCCGTCCGGCTCGAACAGGCCGCGCAGCGGCGGGAGTACCGGGTTGGAGCCGGTGGCCAGCACCAGCGAGTCGTAGGGCACACGCTGTCCGTCGTCGCACAGCACCTCGCCCGCCTCGCGGTCCAGCCGTACCGCGCGGACACCGGGCAGCCAGCGCGCCGCGGACGGCGGCGCGGGCAGCTCGATCACCTCCGGTGCGTACCGCCCGGCCAGGACCTCGGCGAGCAGCACCCTGTTGTACGGCGTGTGGGGTTCCTCGCCGATGACGGTGACGGTGAGTTCCGGGCTGCCGTCCCGGCCGCCGTGCGCGGCGAGCTGCTGCACCAGCCGGGCAGCGGCCATGCCGCCGCCGACCACCGTGACACGGTGGCCGGCCGGGCGTGTGGGAGCGAGCTGTGCGGATGCCATGTTCGAAGACTGCGTGGCGCTCGTTTCCCGCCCGCATCACCACTGTTTCCCGTGCGCAACGCTGCCCTCAGCGATCGCTTGCCCCGGCTGTGAGCACCGACCGTCCTCACGTGCGAACAGCGCGTTTCTGCCGGTCCTTCCCACCGTTCGCGGCCCGTGCACTGCTGGATCCCGGCGGGAGTACGCCCTGGCCGAGGGGCGAAGATCGGCGGGGCATAAGGTGCGGCGGTGCCCGATATATCCCTGACGGCATGGGTTCTGCTGTGCCTCGCGGCAGCCGGGGCCGGCTGGATCGACGCGGTGGTGGGCGGTGGGGGGCAGCTCCGACTCCCGGCGGGCCTGGGAGCGGGCGCGGCGGCCCGCGGCGCGTACCGCCTTTTCCGTGGGCCGGGTGTTGAAGTGATCTTCGAAAAGGATTATGCATGAGTTATGCATGATGCCAGGATTGGAAATCTGCTGGGAGCCGCGGCGCTCACCGTCTCCGACCGGCTGGCCCGGGCAGCGGCGGAATCGGCGGGTACCAGCGTCAGCGGAGCGGCGGCGCTCGTCACGCTGCTGACCTCGCCCGGCATCGGCGTCACGGGGCTGGGTGCCCGCATCGGGCTGAGCCAGCCCGCCTGCGCCCGGATGCTCGATCAGCTGGCGGTCCGCGGGCTGGTGACACGCCGGCCCGCGGGCGGTCGTACGGTCGCCGTGGAGCCGACCGAGGAGGGCCGGGAGGCCGCCCGGCGGGCGCTGTCCGCACGGCAGCGGGAGTTGGACGCCCTGACCGGCCGACTCACCGCCGTACAGCGCGAGGCGCTGGAGACGGCTCTGGAACCGCTGCTGGACACGCTGTTCGACGAGGTCGGCTCGGAGTATGTGCTCTGCCGTCTGTGCGACCGCGCGGCGTGTGTGCGCGGCGGGCGGCGGTGCCCGGTCGGATCGGCGGCCCGCGCTCGCGGGGGCGGCGGTACGGGTGGGTGAACTGCTCGCTCTGGCCTCGGCGGTGTGCTTCGGCTCGACGCATTTCGTCAACGGGCTGGTGGCGCGTCGTATACATGGCATGACGGTCGCGCTGTACGCGCAGACGGGCGGGACCGCCCTGTCGGTGGTCGCGGCGGCCTTCGCGGGCGGCACCCCCACGGCGCAGTCGATGGGCTGGGGCGCGCTGTCCGGGCTCGGTACCGGAGTGGGCGTGGCGTTCCTCTACCGGGGGATGAGCCGCGGCGCGATGAGCGTGGTCGTCCCGGTCAGCGACGTCGGGGCGGTGGCGTTGCCGGTACTGGTGGGCTTGGCGGTGCTCGGCGAAAGGCCGTCGGCACTTGCGCTGGCGGGAATCGTCGTGGCGCTCCCCGCGATCTGGCTGGCCGCGGGCGGCGAGCGGCCGGGTGGTGAGGGGCCGGATGGTGATTGGCCGGGCGGTGATCGGCCGGGTGGTGAGCGCTCGGGTGCTGAGCGGCCGGGCGCTGATCGGCCGCGCGGCGCGCGCTCGGACGGGGAGCGGCCGGGGCTGTGGGCCTCCGGCAACGCCGACGCACTGCTGGCCGGCATCGGGTTCGCGGTGCAGTATCTGGCCATCGCCCGGGTTCCCGCGGGGACAGGACTCTGGCCGGTCGTCGCCGGCCGTGTGGCGTCCGTCGCGGTGGTCGCCGCGCTGCTGTGGCGCGTACGGGGTCCCTGGCGGCTCCCCGTACGGCTAGGGGCTCCGGCCGCGGCGGCCGGAGCGTGCGGCACGCTCGCCCTGGTCCTGTATCTGGAGGCCACACGGCAGCAGCTCCTGGCCGTGGCGACCGTGCTCTCCGCGCTCTACCCGGTCATCCCGGTGGTGCTGGCCCTGGCGCTGCTGCACGAACGAGTCCGGCGGGGACAGGCCGCGGGACTGATCGGCGCGGGCGCGGCCATCGGCCTGATCGCGCTGCGGTGAGCGGTACGTCCCCGGGCCCGGCGGTTCCGCGACGAAGCCCGCACGGTGAGCGGTACGTCCCCGGGCCCGGAGGTTCCGCGACGAAGCCCGCACGCGGTCAGCGGTCGTGCCGTCCAACGCACCGGGGGGGGGGGCGGGGGCCGGTGCTGTGTCGGTCGGTCGGGCGCCCTGAGCCCGGTCCGACACATCCCGCCCGGCCGGCGGGCGTTGTGCCTCGTGCCCGACGCCGTCGGACCGGAGCGGGCGCCGTCGGATCAGGGCGGGGACCCGTCCGGAGCCGGGCTCTCGGGCGTGGGCTGTTCGGGCGTCGGCGCCTGCGGCGACTCGGACGTCGGGGTGTCCGGCGGCTCGGACGGTGTCGAGGTGCCGGGGGAGCGGGTCGTGGGCGAGGAGTCGGGGGAGGGGGACGAGGGACTCTCCGAGGGAATGTTCTCCGGGCGCGTCGTCGTCCGGTCGTTCCTGGCCTCCTCGTCGCCCCGGCGCCGTTCGATCCACGTCCCCGTTTCCGGGTCGTAGAGGACGAAGACGTCGATCACCCGGGGTGCGGGATCGACGACGACAACCTCCGACGACCGGTAGCCGGGCCAGGCCCGGCCGACCTGCTGGGGATTCCCCGTGACGGGCACCGGCGGTTGCAGCGGGTTTCCGCAGGCGCAGCGTACCCGGGGCACCCCGTGCGGGCCGGCCAGGACGGCCGTACCGGCCTGGAGCACCGACTGGTAGCTGGTGGCCTTGCCGTCCTTGTAGCCGTGGTTGGTGACCCGGGTGTCCATGCGCAGCTGTACGGGGGTGAGCGAGCGCAGATACGAGGGGATCCGGCTCCGTTCGATGCCCACGACCCCGGCGAAGGCGCTGCCTTTGGCCCGGTCACGCGTGAGATAGGCGATCTGCTTCTCGACATCGCAGCTCGCGACGTTGCGGGTGCCGCCGTACAGGCCCGGCGACGAACCCCGGACGCTCGGCGTACCGTCGCCGGTGCCGGCCGGGGCACTGGGCGTCGCGGTGGGGGAGGCGGGAGCCGAGGAGTCCTCCGCCGTCGAGGTGGTGTACGGGTCGCGGCCCGGCTCGGCGGCGGCCTGGAGGAACACCTCACCCGAGGCCGACTCATCGGCCGAACGCGTGAGGAAGAGGATCACCGCCGTGGCCGCCACCAGGATGGCGGCCACGGCCGCCACTCGCGGTACGGACCGCCACCAGGGCCCGGGCGGGCCTTCGCCGGACGGCCCGCCTCGCCCCCCGGGGCCTCCCGGGCCACCCCCGCCGCCGGGACCCCACGGTCCGCCGGGCGTGCTCGGCGGCTCCGGCGGACCGGGCAGCAGCGGCTCCGGAGGGCCCTCGGCCGGACCCGTCGGGCGGTCCGGCGAGGGACCCGAAAGAGGGCCCGACGGCGGACCCGTCGGATGGCTGTCGGGAGGCGGTGAGGACGTCACAGGCTCTTCTCCGAGGCGTAGGGCTTCGGGGAAATGCGCGCTTCACCCTTTTTCCCCTGGTGATCCCGTCCTCGTTCATTGTGTGCTCCCCGTCCTCACCGTCCGCAAGCGGGGCCTCGCCCCCTTGCTTACGGTGGGACCGGAAACCGGGTCACCCGGCACCTCCCCCACGCCCCCCACGCCCGGCAGGAGACAGCGTGAGCCAGACGCGACGCAGCGCCCCAGGAGGCACCGAGGGCACCGGCAGCGCGGGAGGTCCGCTCACCCCGGTGCGTGCCTGGCTGGAGGCCCTCGCCGCCGTGGTCGCGGGGCTGGTGGTCATGCTGGTCGTCGCCTCGCTCGGCCTCCTGGCGGCAGGCGCCGGCGACCTGCCGGAAGGGGCGTTCCCTCCGGTGCTGGCGGCTGTTGTCGTCATGGCGGTGGGCGGTTCGGTGGAGATCTCGGGCGATGCCGGGTTCCTCGCCCGGACGGACGCCGCCATCGATGTCGTACCGCTCTCGGTGACGCTCGCCGGGGTTCTGGTGACCGCGGCCGTCTTCCGGATGCCGCTGCGGTTCCGGGCCGTGGCCACCGGCCGGGAGATGCTCGGCCGGATCGCCCGTACGGCGGCGCTGTGGTTGCTGATGCTCCTGCTGCTTGCGCTGCTCGCGCGCCACAGCTTCCGTGTCTCCGTGGGCGGCGGGCTCGCCGAGGACATCGGTGAGGCCCTGGACGCGACCCCCACGGTGGGATTCCGCGCCGATGTCCCCGCCACCCTGGGCTTCGGGCTTCTCTGGCTGCTCGCGGTACTGGCGCTCGTCTTCATCGTCTCCAGCAGGGCTCCGCTGCCGTCACGGATGCTGCACTTCCACGCGTCCGTACGACCACCCGCGTTCGCGATGCTGCTGGTGCTGCTGCTCTACGTGGCGATCGGCGTGGTCATCGGGGTGGTCGTCGCCTTCACCCGGGGACACCCCGCCGAGACCCTCGCCGCGATGCTCCTCGGTCTGCCGAACCTGGTGTGGCTGGCCTTCGGCGTCGGCATCGGCGGCTCCTGGGACGGCCATGTGGCCGAAGGCATCGGTCTGCCCATGCCGCCCGTGCTCGACAAGGTGCTCCGCACCAGCTCGGGCGGCGGGGACCGGACCCTCGATCTGGCCTCGGTCGCCGAGCAGGACGACCGGGCGTGGCTGCTGGTGGTCGTCGCCGTGGTCGCGCTGCTCGCGGCGGGGTTCGTCTCCGCGGTCCGCTCCCCGGCCCGTACGCGGCCGTGGCAGCACGCGTGGCACATGGGGCTGGCCCTGGCGCTCACCATGCTCGTGATCGGGCTGCTCACCCGTATCTCGGCGCACTACGGGCTGTCGCTGATCGGCGTCGGTGATCTCGGCGGCGGGCTCGGTGGCGAGGTCTTCCTCCGGCCCAACCTGCTTGCGCTGGTGGGGTTCGGCGCCCTGTGGGGCCTGGTCGCGGGCTTCCTCGGCAGTGTGCTCGCCACCCGGGTGCGCCACCACGGCGAGGTCGAGGCCGGAGGCTGAGATCCTTCAGCCGGCCCGGCCCGGATCTCTCAGCCGGGCCGGGCGGGGAACACCGGTGCGGCGCAGCGCGGCGGTGGAGGCGGCGCCGCGGCGTACGCTCCGAGCTGGTCGAGCTGTACGTCCACCTGGGTCGGCGGGTGGCCCTCCGGCGTACGGCCGGCGGTCTCTTCCGGCTCCACCGTCCGGCCGGCGGAGCCCCAGCTCTGCGCCTTGGGCGGCGCCACCGGGCCCCGCGCCGGCTAGCCCTCGGAGGGCCTCAGTGCCGCGTGGTGCCAGGAGACCCTGGCATCGTTCAGCACGATGTCGCTCGAGGGATCGCGCCCCACGTGGTACGACCGGGTGGGACTCATCACCTGAGAGTCGCCGTCGGCTTCGAGGACGAGTTCCGGTGCGGTGGGCGCGACCGGCCGCTCTTCCATGTCCTGGATTTCAGGGCCAGGGGCGAGGGGGCGCCCGGAGGAACCGGCCGGCACAACCGCGGAGCGGAGAGGAGCTGTTCGATGACGGTGGAGTCCGGCGGGCCCGCGGCGGAGGGGTTCGCACGGCTGCCGTTCTTCGCGTACGGCACGCTGCGCCCGGGGCAGGTCAACCACGACCGCTTTCTGCGCGGCCGTACCGCGGCCGAGGAACCGGCGCGGATGCGCGGAGCGGTGCTGTACGAGGGGCCCGGATACCCGTACGCCGTGGCCGATCCGCGCGGGGAGATCCACGGCGAGCTCATCACTCCCCTCGCCGCGCGGTACGACGCCCTGCTCGCGGAGCTGGACGAGCTGGAGGACCACGTCCCCGGCGACCCGGACAACCTCTACGAGCGCGTCGCCCGCGACGTGCTGCTCCCCGGCGGGCGGACCGCCCGCGCCTGGGTCTATCTCGCCGCGGAGCCGGTCGCCCGGCGACTGAGGCTCTCGGGCACGCCCCTGCGCGGCGGCGACTGGCCGCGCGGGAACGCCCGTTACGCTGAATGACTCCCTCCGCCACCCAGAGCAGGTGTTGGTCCCCGTGCCCCCGGTCACCCCCGATGTCGTCGCCAAAGCAGAGCTGCACCTCCATATCGAAGGCACCCTCGAGCCCGAGCTGGCCTTCGCGCTCGCCGAACGCAACGGCGTACCGCTCCCTGCCGCCACCCAGGACGAGCTGCGCGCCGCGTACTCCTTCTCCGGCCTGCAGTCCTTCCTGGACCTGTACTACGCGCTGATGACGGTGCTGCGCACCGAGCAGGACTTCGCGGACCTGGCGGACGCGTATCTCTTCCGGGCGCGGGGGCAGGGGGTGCGGCACGCCGAGATCTTCTTCGACCCGCAGGCCCACACCGCCCGCGGAGTGCCCATCGGCACGGTGATCGACGGCCTGTGCCGGGCCCTGGACGCCGCCCCCGGCACCCATGGGATCACCACCCGGCTGATCATGTGCTTCCTGCGGGACGAGAGCCCGGAGTCAGCCGTGGCGACCTTCGAGTCCGCCCGCCCGTACCTCGACCGCATCACGGCGGTCGGCCTGGACTCCGCCGAGGTGGGCAACCCGCCGTCCCTCTTCCGGGAGGTCTACGCCCTCGCCCGCGAGGCCGGGCTGAAATGCGTGGCGCACGCGGGTGAGGAGGGCCCGCCCTCGTACGTGTGGGAGGCCCTGGACGTCCTCGGTGTGGACCGGGTCGATCACGGGGTGCGCTCCCTGGAGGACCCGGCGCTCGTCGACCGGCTGGTCGCCGACCAGGTGCCGCTGACGGTCTGTCCGCTGTCCAACGTCCGGCTGCGCGTCTACGACCAGCTGGAGGACCACCCGCTGCGCAGGATGCTCGACGCCGGACTGCTGGTGACGGTCAACTCCGACGATCCCGCCTACTTCGGCGGTTACGTGCACGACAACTTCACCGCCGTACGGGACGCGCTGGACCTGGACGACGAGACGTTGCGCGTGCTGGCGCGTAACTCCTTCCGGGCGTCCTTCCTCGACGCCCGGACCCGTGAGGCCTATCTGGCCGAGGTCGACGCCTGCTGAGCCCGGACACGCCCTACGCCGCTGCCTCCACGCGGACCGCGCAGACCTTGAACTCCGGCATGCGGGAGGTGGGGTCGAGCGCCGGGTTGGTGAGGGTGTTGGCGCGGCCCTCGCCCGGCCAGTGGAAGGGCATGAAGACGGTGTCGGGGCGGATCGTACGGGTGATCCGCGCCGGTGCGACGGCCCGGCCGCGGCGGGAGACCACGCTCACCGGGTCGCCCTCGGCCACGCCCACCCGCTCGGCGAGGTGGGGGTGCAGCTCCACGAACGGCCCGGGCGCGGCCGCGTTGAGCTCGTCGACGCGCCGGGTCTGCGCCCCGGACTGGTACTGGGAGACGACCCGCCCCGTCGTCAGCAGCACGGGGTAGTCGGCGTCCGGCTCCTCCGCGGCGGGCCGGTGCTCCACGGGTACGAAGCGGGCCCGGCCGTCGTCGGTCGCGAACCGGTCGAGGAAGAGCCGGGGCGTGCCGGGATGGCGCTCGCCGGGGCCGTCCGGCCGGGCAGCGGCCTCCGGCTGGGCGGGCGGCGCGGCAGCGGTTTCCGGCAGGGCACCGGCCGGGGCGGGCGGAACGTCCGGGCAGGGCCAGAACACGCCGTCCTCCTCGGCGATCCGGCGGTAGGTGATGCCGGAGTAGTCGGCAGGGCCGCCCGCCGAGGCGCGGCGCAGCTCGTCGAAGACCTCCTCCGGGTCGGTGGGGAAGCCCTTCTCCCAGCCCAGGCGGTCCGCGAGGCCGCTCAGCACGTCCAGGTCGGAACGGACGCCGGGCGGCGGGTCGAGCGCCTTGCGGCGCAGCAGCACCCGGCCCTCCAGATTGGTGGTGGTGCCGGTCTCCTCGGCCCACTGCGTCACGGGCAGCACCACATCGGCGAGTTGAGCGGTCTCCGAGAGCACGACGTCGGCGACGGCGAGGAAGTCCAGGGAGCGCAGCCGCTCCTCGATGTGGGCCGCGCGGGGGGCGGACACCACCGGGTTGGAGCCCATCAGCAGCAGCGACTTCACGTCGGTGCCGAGCGCGTCCAGCAGCTCGTAGGCGCTGCGGCCCGGGCCCGGCAGATCGTCGGGGTCCACGCCCCAGACCGCGGCGACATGGGCGCGCGCGGCGGGGTCGGCGAGCTTGCGGTAGCCGGGCAGCTGGTCGGCCTTCTGGCCGTGCTCGCGGCCGCCCTGGCCGTTGCCCTGGCCGGTGAGACAGCCGTATCCGGCCAGCGGACGCCCGGCGTGGCCGGTGGCCAGGCACAGGTTGATCCAGGCGCCGACGGTGTCCGTGCCCTTGGACTGCTGCTCGGGGCCCCGGGCGGTCAGCACCATCGAGGCGGGGGAGTCGCAGAACAGGGCGACGGTCTCGCGGAGTTGGGGGAGCGGTACGCCGGTGATGCGCTCCACCAGCTCGGGCCAGTGCGCCATGGCCCCGGCGCGGGCCTCGGCCCAGCCGCTCGTACGGGTGTCGATGAACTCCTCGTCCAGCCTGCCCTCGGCGATCACCAGGTGCAGCAGGCCGAGGGCGAGCGCGAGGTCCGTACCGGGGCGGGGTGCCAGATGGAGATCGGCCTGCTCGGCGGTGCGGGTCCGGCGCGGGTCGACGACGATCAGCTTGCCGCCGTTCTCCTTCAGCTCGGCGAGGTAGCGGAGGGCCGGAGGCATCGTCTCGGCGAGATTGGAGCCGACGAGGATGACGCAGCCGGCGCGGGGAATGTCCTCCAGCGGAAACGGCAGCCCGCGGTCCAGACCGA
The DNA here is from genome assembly GCF_052245415.1 of Streptomyces sp. 8N706. Lineage (NCBI taxonomy): Bacteria > Bacillati > Actinomycetota > Actinomycetes > Kitasatosporales > Streptomycetaceae > Streptomyces > Streptomyces sp. 8N706. The sequence continues at coordinate 28,278 of NZ_JBQQBW010000008.1, forward strand.
AGGCGCGCTGGTGCGCGGCGGCGGCCGAGGACATGCAGAACCGGCCGTTGTAGTCGATCTGGGAGGTGCCCAGCACCACGCGGGCGAATTTCCCGAGGGCGTACGCCTTCTCGTTGGTCAGCCCGCCGCCGCCGAAGACCCCGACCGCATCCTTGCCGTGCTGGGCGCGCGTGCCCTCCAGGTTCGCGGCGATCCGGTCCAGGGCCTCGTCCCAGCCGGCCGGCTCGAGACGGCCGGAGCCGGGGCGCCGTACCAGCGGCTCGGTCAGGCGCACCCGGGTGGAGAGCACGGCGGGCGCGGTCCGGCCCTTTCCGCAGAGTGCTCCCTGGTTGACGGGGAAGGCGGTGCGCTCCACCACCTCCACGCCGTCCGCCGCGGGCTGCAGGCCCATGCCGCACTGCAGTGCGCAGTAGGGGCAGTGGGTGTCGACGGGGGCGGCTGCGTCGGTGTGCATGGTGTCAGCATGCTTCTGTGGTGTTACGGGACGCGGCTGTCCGCGTTACGCCTGCCGCACGGTCACCTCAGCGGCTGCTCGGCCGGGCCGTGAGGATTCCACGGGGATGTGCCGGACGTATGTGCGCATCAGCCGGCCAGCGCCTGGGCGACCCCCGGCTCCCGGGGGCCGAGGAAGTGCGGTTCGGGCCGTACGACCGTGTCGAGGGCGGCCTTGCCCGCCGCGGCGATCTCCCGCACGCCGCCGTACCACCAGGTCACGTCCTGCGGTTCGGCCACGCCCACGCCGTAGGCGTCGATCCCAGCGGCCTCGCACAGCGCCAGCGCCCGGCGGATGTGGAACCCCTGGCTGACCAGCACCGCCCGGTCCACCCCGAAGATCCGCTCGGCGCGTGCACACGAGTCCCAGTGTCGAACCCGGCGTAGTCGCTGACGATCCGGCCGCCCGGCACCCCGCGCCGGGTGAGATAGGCCCGCATCGCGTCCGGCTCGTCGTAGTCCGTGCGGCTGTTGTCGCCGGTGACCAGGACGACCCGGACCCTCCCCGCCCGGTACAGCTCGGCCGCCGCCTCCAACCGGTGCGCGAGATACGGGGTCGGCCGGCCGTCGAGGAGCCCGGCGCCGAAGACGACGGCCACCGGGGCGGACGGCACGTCCGCCAGGTCCCGGACCCGCGCGGAGGCCGTCGTGTGCATCCAGGTCATCGGCGTCAGCGCCAGGACACACCCCAGTACGGCCGCCCGGACGGCCCGCCGCTTCCCGAGCCGCGTCCGAGGCAGCCGTGGCAGCTGTGGCAGGCGAGGTGACCGGGGCCTTCGCATCCGACGCTCCCCCTGATTTCCGTCTGATCGTTTCCGTTCCCCCGGGGGGAGGACGACGGGGAGGCGGAAACGGTTCACCCGGCCGGCTCGTGCGGTACGGACCGCATCCCACATCCCAGCCGCGGCGTCCGACCGGTGAGGGCCCGGAAACCCGGTGTTATCCGGGGGCCAATCGCGCGGCAACTCCCGGTGGCCAGAATCCTGGCATGACGGCGTCGACACCCCTTCCAGGCTCTGACCGCCCCGGCCTCGACCGCCCCGACTCTGTCCACCTCGACAACACGTTCGAAAGCACGGCGCAGCTCATGACCCGGATCACCGCACAGCTCAGCAGTCGGCTCCCTGACGCCGGCGCCCGCAGCCTGCGACACCCGCAGTCCCGGGCCGGGCAGCGTCCCCCGACTCTCGTCGCCGTCGCCCACGGCAGCCGCGACCCGCGGGCGCTGCGCACCGTGAACGCCCTCCTGGACCGCGTCCGGGCCATGCGCCCGGAGCTGCCGGTCCGGCTCGGGCACATCGAACTCAACGCGCCGCTGCTGTCCGACACCCTCGCGGCCCTGCGCGGCGACGCCGTGCTCGTACCGCTGCTCCTCAGCCGCGGCTACCACGTGAAACAGGACATCCCGGACGCCCTCTCGGCGGCTCCCCATCTCCGGGCCCGCGTCGCCGCCCCGCTCGGGCCGCATCCGCTGCTCGCCGAGGCCCTGCACGCCCGGCTCGTCGAAGCGGGCCGGCGCACCGCGGGGACGGCGGAGGAAGGACGCGGCGGTGTCGTGCTGGCCGCGGCCGGTTCCCGAGATCCCGACTCCGCCGCCGACACCTCCCGTACGGCCGAGCTGCTCAGCGCCCGGCTCGGCGGGGTGCCGGTGCTGCCTGCCTATGCCTCGGCCGCCGCCCCCACCGTGCCCGAGGCGGTGGCGGCGCTCCGGGCGCGCGGCCACCACCGGATCGCCGTCGCCTCGTACTTCGCCGCGCCCGGCCGGTTCGCCACCCAGAGTGCCGCCGCGGCTCCCGGAGTCGCGGCCGCCCCGTTGGGGGCCCACCCGGCCCTCGCACGGCTCGTGCTGCACCGTTACGACGAGGCGCTCGCCGCTCCCGGTACCGCCCTGGCCGGGGAGCGCCATCTGGCCACGGCGTGAGCGGCGGCAGGGCCCGCGGCGTGACAGGGGTGGCACGGCGTGAGAGGGAGCAGGACGGCGGCGCGCGGCATGCGGCTGTGACCACGGCGTGACGGGTGGTTGTGACCACGGCGCGACATGTGGTCGCGACGACGGCGTGACGGGTGGTGTGACGGGCAGGGTGAGGGGCGGGGTGCTCCGACTGTCGGCCGCGCCCGTTACCGTCCATGTATGGCAGGTCATGACCGGGCAGGCGCCTTCTCCGCTCAGTACACCGCACAGGACCAGTACGGCCCCTACGGCGGGGACGACATCGAGCGCCGCGCACCCGAGCCCGACAAGCGCCCCTGCCGTACCGCCTTCCAGCGCGACCGGGCCCGTGTGCTGCACTCCGCCGCGCTGCGCCGCCTCGCCGGGAAGACCCAGGTCGTCACCCCGGGGATCGCCCCCCAGGAGACCGCTTCCGGCAGGGCGCCCCTCGCCTGGGACGCCAGCCCGCGCACCCGGCTGACCCACTCCCTCGAATGCGCCCAGGTCGGGCGGGAGCTCGGCGCGGCCCTCGGCTGTGACCCCGATCTCGTGGAGACCGCCTGCCTCGCCCACGACCTCGGCCACCCGCCCTTCGGGCACAACGGCGAGCAGGTCCTCAACGACGTCGCCAAGGACTGCGGGGGATTCGAGGGCAACGCCCAGTCGCTGCGGCTCCTCGCCCGCCTCGAACCCAAGCGGTTCGTGCACGGCCCCTCGGGCGAGCCGGCCAGCGTCGGCCTCAACCTCACCCGTGCCGCTCTGGACGCGGCCACCAAGTACCCCTGGCCGCGCGGCGGCCACCCCACCGACCCGGACTCCCCGAAGTTCGGTGTCTACGAGGACGACCTCCCCCTGTTCGCCTGGCTGCGGCAGGGCGCCCCGGACCACCGTCAGTGTTTCGAGGCCCAGGTGATGGACTGGTCCGACGACGTGGCGTACTCCGTCCACGATGTCGAGGACGGCCTGCACGCCGGACATCTCGACCCCGGCATGCTGCTCGCCGAGCCCGAGCGCCGGGACGTCTTCGCCTGCGCCGTCGGCCGCTACGCTCCGCCCGGCACCGAGCCGGACGAGCTCGCCGAAGCGCTCGACCGCCTCACCGGCCAGGAGTGGTGGCCGCGCGGCTACGACGGATCGGCCATCGCCCAGGCCCGCTTGAAGGACGCCACCAGCCAGCTCATCGGCCGCTTCTGCCTCGCCGCGGAGGCCGCCACGCGGGAGGCGTACGGCGCCGGGCGGCTCACCCGCTACGCCGCCGAGTTCGTCGTACCGCGCGCCGTACGTCTGGAGTGCGCCGTGCTCAAGGCGGTCGCCGACCTCTATGTGATGCAGCGCGACGAGCAGGAGCGGGTCCGCGCCGACCAGCGCGTGGTCCTGGGCGAACTGGCCGAAGCGCTCAGCGCCCGCGCCCCCGAGGGTCTGGACCCGCAGTTCCGCGCCCTGTACGCGGCGGCCGGAGACGACCGGGAGCGACAGCGGGTGATCGTCGACCAGATCGCCGCGCTCACCGACGGCTCCGCCCGCGGTCTGCACGCACGGCTCACCTGACCCCGCACGGCTCACCCGACGCGGCGCGAGGTACCCCGCGGCCCTGACGCGGGCGGGCTCGCCGGCCCGCGACACGCACGGCCCCTTCCCCCTTCACGCTCCGTGCGGGAGGCTCGCCTGAGGCGAGCAGAGCGGGGGACCATGGAGACTGGCTCAATGCCCGGCAGCGAGGAGGCACCAAGTGGTCGACGCACATCAGACGTTCGTCATCGTCGGAGGAGGGCTGGCAGGGGCGAAGGCCGCCGAGACCCTGCGCTCGGAGGGCTTCACCGGGCGCGTCATCCTCATCTGCGACGAGCGCGACCACCCGTATGAGCGTCCGCCACTGTCCAAGGGCTATCTCACCGGCGCCGCCGAGCGTGACAGCGTCTTCGTCCACGAGCCCGCCTGGTACGCGCAGGCCGACATCGAACTCCACCTCGGCCAGCCCGCGGTCCACCTCGACCGAGCCGCCAAGGCCGTCACCCTCGGCGACGGCACCCGCATCCACTACGACAAGCTGCTGCTCGCCACCGGCGCCGAGCCCCGCCGCCTCGACATCCCCGGCACCGGCCTCGCCGGCGTCCACCATCTGCGCCGGCTCGCCCACGCCGACCGGCTGCGCGGAGTCCTCGCCGGCCTCGGCCGGGACAACGGCCACCTAGTCATCGCCGGTGCCGGCTGGATCGGTCTCGAAGTCGCGGCCGCCGCCCGCGGCTACGGCGCGGAAGTCACCGTCGTCGAACCCGAACCGACCCCGCTGCACACCGTCGTCGGCCCCGAACTGGGCTCGCTCTTCACCGATCTGCACAGCGACCACGGCGTACGCTTCCACTTCGGCACCCGGCTGACCGAGATCGTCGGCCAGGACGGCATGGTGCTCGCCGCCCGTACCGCGGACGGCGAGGAGCACCCGGCCCACGGCGTCCTCGCCGCGATCGGCGCGGCCCCGCGCACCGCGCTCGCCGAGTACGCCGGACTGGCGCTCGTCGACCGCGCCGACGGCGGAGGCATCGCCGTCGACGCCTCGCTGCGCACCTCCGACCCGGACATCTACGCGGCCGGGGACGTCGCCGCCGCCGAGCATCCGCTGCTCGACTCCCGCCTCCGTGTCGAACACTGGGCCAACGCCCTCAACAGCGGCCCGGCCGCCGCCCGCGCCATGCTCGGGCGGCAGGTGGCGTACGACCGGGTGCCGTACTTCTTCTCCGACCAGTACGAGGTGGGGCTGGAGTACTCCGGTTACGCCCCGCCCGGCAGCTACGACCAGGTGCTTCTGCGGGGCGATGTCGGCAAGCGGGAGTTCATCGCGTTCTGGCTCCGGGAGGGACGGCTGCTCGCGGGGATGAACGTCAACGTCTGGGATGTGACCGAGCCGATCCAGCGGCTGATCCGCTCCGGCGAGCGGCTGGATCCGGAGGCGCTCGCGGACCCCGCGGTGGCGCTGGCGTCGCTCGTGCCGTAGCAGCCCTCGTAGGGGTGCCCGGGCCGCGGGCTCATTCCGCGGGCGCTCATGGTCTGAACTCATGGCCGGTGCTCGGGGTGTGCGCTCGCGGCGCGGGCTGGTGGCGCGTATGCGTGGCGTCCGCGCTCGGAGCGCACGCTCGCGGTGCGGGCTGCTCAGGGCGGGGCGCTCGAGGCGTTCGAGCTCAGCGCGTGCCGTCAGGGTGGGTGCCCTCAGGGCGAGTGCTCGCGGTGAGTGCAGCGATTGCGTGCGGCCGCGGCGTGCGGGCTCGTAGGGTGGGCGGCATGGCGATCCCCACAGCCGTCGTGCCGGTGTCGGACATCTTCGAGCTGCGGTGGGCGGTGCTGCGCGCGGGCCTTCCGAAGGAGACGGCCGTCTTCCCCGAGGACTCCGCCCCGGACGTCTTCCATGTCGCCGCTTACGACGCGACCGGCGCCACGAGGGCCTGCGGCACGTTCTTCCCGGACCCGCTTCCCGGCTCCCACGGCCGGAAGCCCGCCTACCGCTTCCGTGGCCTGGCCAGCGCTGCCGAGGTCCGCGGCCAGGGCTTCGGCCAGGCCGTGCTGGAGGCGGGGATCGCGGAGATCCGGGCGCGTGGGGTCGAGTTCGTCTGGTGCAACGGCCGGACCCCGGCCACCGGCTTCTACGAGCGCCAGGGCTTCACCCGGGTGGGGGAGGAGTTCGTCCTCGACCCGGGTGGAGCTCACTATGTCTTCGTGAAGCAGCTCACCACGGCTCCGTGACGACGACCGCGGTATCCGCGCACGGCGACCGGGTCTCCGCGTGACGGTGACCGTGGTGTCCGCGCACGGCGACCTGGTTCTCCGCGCACGGGGACGGGTTTGCGCGTGACGGCGACCGTGGCGTCCGCGCACGGCGACCGGGTTCTGCGCACGGCGACCGGGTTCTGCGCACGGCGACCTGGTTCTCCGCGCACGGGGACGGGTTCTCCGGGACCGCGACCGTGGTGTTCGCGTGAAGGCGCCCAGTACAGCGCCCCAATACAGCCTCAGTACAGGGCCCCGGGGCAGCGCACGGCACGGCCCGGGAGAGCTCTCGGCAGGTGAGGCCGTCCGGACGGGGCCATGGACCGTCCGACCCCGGCCGTAGAATTCACGCGTGGCAGGCAGGATCAACGATGACGACGTGAAGGCGGTCCGGGACGCGGTCCCGATCGACGCCGTCGTGTCCGAGTACCTCCAGCTGCGCAATGCCGGGGGCGGCAACCTCAAGGGCCTCTGCCCGTTCCATGATGAGAAGTCCCCCTCCTTCCAGGTGAGTCCCAGTAAGGGGCTTTTCTACTGCTTCGGTTGCCAGGAGGGCGGCGACACCCTCGACTTCGTGATGAAGGTCGACCACCTCTCCTTCTCCGAGTCCGTCGAGCGGCTCGCCTCCCAGGCGGGCATCACCCTCCGCTACGAGGAGGGCGGCTACACTCCCGGACGCCAGCAGGGCGAGCGGATCCGGCTGGTCGAGGCCCACAAGATCGCCGCACAGTTCTATGTGGAGCAGTTGGACAGTGCCGAGGCCGAGATCGGCCGGACGTTCCTCGCGAGCCGCGGCTTCGACCAGGCGGCGGCACAGCACTTCGGAGTCGGCTACTCCCCGGCGGGCTGGGACCATCTCGTCCGCTTCCTGCGCGGGCGGGGCTTCAGTGACAAGGAGCTGATCCTCTCCGGTCTCGCCCAGGACGGCCGCCGCGGCCCCATCGACCGCTTCCGCGGCCGTCTGATGTGGCCGATCCGCGACATCACCGGTGAGGTGATCGGCTTCGGGGCCCGCAAGCTCCGCGACGACGACAACGGCCCCAAGTACCTCAACACCCCCGAGACTCCGCTCTACCGGAAGTCGCACGTCCTGTACGGCATCGACCTCGCCAAGAAGGACATCGCCAAGACGAGCCGCGCGGTCGTCGTCGAGGGCTACACCGACGTCATGGCCTGCCACCTCGCCGGGGTCACCACCGCCATCGCCACCTGCGGCACCGCCTTCGCCGGTGACCACATCAAGATCCTTCGCCGTCTGCTGATGGACAACTCCGGCGCCGAGGTCGTCTTCACCTTCGACGGCGACGCGGCGGGCCAGAAGGCCGCGCTGCGGGCCTTCGAGGACGACCAGAAGTTCGCCGCCGAGACGTCCATCGCCATCACCCCCGGCGGTATGGACCCCTGCGAACTCCGGCTCGCCGAGGGCGACGAGGCCGTCCAGGCCCTGGTCGAGCGCCGTACCCCGCTCTTCGCCTTCGCCATCCGCCATATCGTCGAACGGCACAATCTCGACGCCGCGGAAGGCCGTGCCGCCGCGCTCGAAGCCGCGGCGCCGATCGTCGCCGGGATCAAGAACAGCTCCATCCAGCACGAGTACGCGGTCCAGCTGGCCGGCATGCTCGGCATTCTCGATGTGCAGTTCGTCGTCCGCCGCGTCGGCCAACTCGCCCGCTGGGCACGGGAGAACGGCCGGCGGGGCATCCCGGCGGCCGACACCCGTACGAGCCACCGCGCCGGCCGGCAGCAACCGGTCGCTCCTCCGCCGCCGCGCGGTCCCGCCCTGAATCTGCGGAGTCCCGCCCACCGCGTCGAGCGGGAACTGCTCAAGCTCGCCCTCCAGCGCCCCGAGCTGGTCTCCCCGGCCTTCGACGCGTACGGCGCGGACGAGTTCACGGCCCCGCCGTACGCCACTGTGCGTCAGATCATCGAGGCGGCCGGGGGAGCGGCGGCGGCGGACGGCGACTATCTGGCGCGGGTCCGCGAGGCGGCGCCCGACGACTCGGTACGCGCCCTGGTCACCGAGCTCGCCGTCGAGCCGCTGCACACCCGGCGCGAAGCGGACGAGGTGTACGCGGGCGTCCAGTTGGTCGCCGTACGCCTCGCCGCAGTGAACCAGCGCATCACCGATATCCGCGGCACCCTCCAGCGCCTCGGCTCCCACGCCGACCCGGACCATCTGGCCGCCGTGCAGAACGAGTTGTGGGTCCTTCAGCAGTACGGCCAGTCCCTGCGTGAGCGCGGAGCCGCCGCGTTGTAGAGGCTTGGGGCCGACCGGCGCCGGAAGCACCCCCGCGTAGCCGTCCGGTCACGGAACGGGCTCAGAAAGTGCTCGCACGCCCCTCGTAGCAGGCGCGTGTCGTACTCCACACTGGTGGACGGTGCCTGAGCGCTCGGAGCGCGGCGGTCCGGCCGGTTGGGGCCTGGATCTCCTGCGGATCCGTATCCGACGTACGGGACGGAGGGCGGCGCAGCCGCAACCGTTCCGCTGCCGCACGCCCCCCATCCGGCAGTGATCAGCCTGGAGGTCGCCCCCGTGCAGACCCGGACTCTCACCGGTGCGGTCACCAAGGTGCCGCCGCAGTCACTCACCCCGCACCATCCGGAGGCGGGCCCGCCGGATCCCGAGCCGGAGTCCGCGGCCGCCGAGACACCCACACCTCCCGGGGCACCCACGCCTCCCGGGCCCGTGCCCGGCAGACCCGGGGAGTCCGGGCACGGGCCGGCCGGCCCCGGACCGTCCGGGTCCGGGTCTCCGGAGTCCGTGCCGCCCGAGCCGGGGAGCGTGCCGACCGAGCCGGGGAGCGTGCCGACCGAGCCGGGGAGCGAGCCGGCCGAGCCTCGCCGGGTGGAGTCCGGAGGGCCATCCTCCGATCTGTTCCGCCAGTACCTCCGGGAGATCGGCCGGATCCCCCTGCTCTCCGCCGCCGAGGAGGTCGAACTCGCCCGCCGCGTCGAGGCCGGGCTCTTCGCGGAGGAGAAGCTGGGCAGCACCCCGGCCGAACAGCTCGCCTCGCAACTCGCCGTGGACCTCGACACCTTGGTCGTCCGCGGCAGGATGGCCAAGCGCCGCCTCATCGAGGCCAACCTCCGCCTCGTCGTGTCCGTCGCCAAACGCTATGTCGGCCGGGGCCTGACGATGCTCGACCTCGTGCAGGAGGGAAACCTCGGTCTGATCCGGGCCGTCGAGAAGTTCGACTACGCCCGCGGCTACAAGTTCTCCACCTACGCGACCTGGTGGATCCGCCAGGCCATGTCCCGGGCGCTCGCCGACCAGGCCCGTACGATCCGGGTCCCGGTCCATGTCGTCGAGCTGATCAACCGGGTCGTCCGGGTCCAGCGCCGGATGCTCCAGGAGCGCGGCTACGAACCGACCCCGGCGGAGGTCGCCGACCATCTCGACCTCTCGCCGGAGCGGGTGGGCGAAGTGCTCCGGCTCGCCCAGGAGCCGGTGTCGCTGCACGCGCCCGTCGGGGAGGAGGACGACGTCGCCTTCGGTGACCTCATCGAGGACGGCGACGCCGCCTCACCCGTCGAGTCCGCCGCCTTCCTCCTCCTGCGCGAACATCTCGACGCCGTGCTGTCCACGCTCGGTGAGCGCGAACGCAAGGTCGTGCAGCTGCGCTACGGGCTGGTCGACGGCCGGCCCCGCACCCTGGAAGAGATCGGCCGGATCTTCGGGGTGACCCGGGAACGCATCCGCCAGATCGAGTCCAAGACCCTCAACAAGCTCCGCGACCACGCCTTCGCCGACCAGCTCCGCGGCTATCTGGACTGATCCGCGCGTTCGGCCGCCGCCTGGCTGTGAAGCCCGTGATCGGCCGTCAGCCGTTGACCACCAGCACTCCCTGGGAACTGCTTCCGGGAGCGGCCACAGGCCGGGTCGGGGGGAGAGGACCGTCTACTCCACCTCCGCGACGGCCTGCGCGAACTGTGCCGCGTACAGACGGGCGTACGCGCCCCCGGACGCCAGCAGGACATCGTGACTGCCCTGTTCGACGATCGAGCCGTTCTCCATCACCAGGATCACATCGGCGTCGCGGATCGTGGACAGCCGGTGCGCGATGACGAAGCTGGTCCGGCCGTGGCTGAGCGTCGCCATGGCCCGCTGGATCAGCACCTCGGTACGGGTGTCGACCGAGCTGGTCGCCTCGTCCAGCACCAGGATCACCGGGTCCGACAGGAACGCGCGGGCGATGGTGACGAGTTGCTTCTCGCCCGCGCTCACCCCGGTGCCCTCGTCGTCGATCACCGTGTCGTAGCCGTCGGGCAGCGTACGGATGAAGCGGTCGGCGTGCGCGGCCCGGGCGGCCTCCTCGACCTGCTCACGGGTCGCCCCCTCCGCCCCGTACGCGATGTTCTCCGCGATCGTGCCGCCGAACAGCCAGGTGTCCTGGAGGACCATCCCGATCGCGGAGCGCAGCTCCTCCCGTGACATGTCCGCCACATTCACCCCGTCGAGGGCGATCCGGCCGCCGCTCACCTCGTAGAACCGCATCAGCAGATTCACCAGGGTGGTCTTTCCCGCACCGGTCGGTCCGACGATGGCCACCGTCTGGCCCGGCTCCACGGTCAGCGACAGATCCTCGATCAGCGGCTTGTCCGGCTCGTAGCGGAAGGACACCCGCTCGAGGGCGACCTTGCCGCGCAGATCCGCGGGCCGGGCCGGGCTCACCGGCTCCGGACCCTGCTCGCGGGCGTCCAGCAGCTCGAAGACACGCTCCGCCGACGCCACTCCGGACTGTACGAGATTGGCCATGCTGGCGACCTGGGTCAGCGGCTGGCTGAACTGCCGCGAGTACTGGACGAAAGCCTGGACGTCCCCGATCGACAGGGCGCCGGACGCCACCCGCAGCCCGCCGACGACCGCCACCAGGACGTAGTTGAGGTTGCCGATGAACATCATCGCCGGCTGGATGATCCCGCTGATGAACTGGGCCCGGAAGCCCGACCGGAACAGCGCCTCGTTCTGCTCCCGGAACGCCTCCGCGGACTCCGCCTGCCGCCCGAAGACCTTGACCACCGCGTGACCGGTGTACATCTCCTCGATATGCGCGTTCAGCTTGCCGGTGGTCTTCCACTGGGCCACGAACTGCGGCTGGGCCCGCTTGCCGACGGCCGTCGCGACGACCACCGAGACCGGCACGGTGAGGAGCGCCACCAGGGCCAGGAGCGGCGAGATCCAGAACATCATCACCAGCACACCGACGATCGTGAGCAGCGAGTTCACGATCTGGCCCATGGTCTGCTGGAGGGTCTGGGCGATGTTGTCGATGTCGTTGGTGGCCCGGCTGAGGACCTCGCCGCGCGGCTGCCGGTCGAAGTGCGACAGCGGGAGCCGGGACAGCTTCGTCTCGACGTCCGCACGCAGCCGGAAGACGGTGCGGTTGATGACCCTGGTCGCGAGTCGGCCCTGGACGACGCCGAAGAGTCCGGAGGCCGCGTACGCCCCCAGCGCCCAGAGCAGTACGGCGCCGACAGCCGCGAAGTCCACGCCGTGGCGGGGTGGCAGGACCGCTCCGTCGACGACGAGGTCGGTGGCATCGCCCAGGATCTTCGGCCCGAGCACCGACAGGGTGACGCCCGCGACGCCCATCGCCAGCACCCCGTAAAGCGCGCCCCGGTCGGGCCGCAGCCGACGCAGCAGCCGCTTCCCCGAGCCCTTGAAGTCCATGGAGCGTTCGGTCGGCTGGCCGCCCATGAAGCGGGCGGGTCCCACGGCGGGCGCGGGGCCGCGGCGCGGTGCGGGGGCCTGGGTGGTCATGCCGCCTCCTGCTCGGTGAGCTGGGAGAGCACGATCTCCCGGTAGGTTTCGTTGCCGGCCATCAGCTCGTGGTGCGTACCGGTGCCGACGACCCGGCCCTCGTCGAGGACCAGGATCCGGTCGGCGTCGCGGATGGTGCTCACCCGCTGCGCCACGATCACCACGGTCGCCTCGGCGGTCTCCCGGGCCAGCGCCGCCCGCAGGGCCGCGTCGGTGGCGTAGTCCAGTGCCGAGAAGGAGTCGTCGAAGAGATAGATCTCCGGCCGCCGTACCAGGGCCCGTGCGATCGCCAGCCGCTGCCGCTGACCGCCCGACACATTGCTGCCGCCCTGCGCGATCGTCGCGTCGAGACCGCCCTCCAGCCGCTCCACGAAGTCCCTGGCCTGCGCGACCTCCAGGGCGTGCCAGAGCTCGTCATCGGTGGCGTCCGGCCGCCCGTAGCGCAGATTGGAGGCGACGGTCCCGGAGAAGAGATACGGCTTCTGCGGTACGAGCCCGACCGTTTCGGCCAGCAGCGCCGGGTCCAGCTGCCGTACGTCGACCCCGTCGACGAGCACCTCGCCGCCGGTCGTGTCGAACAGCCGCGGTACCAGTCCGAGCAGGGTGCTCTTGCCGCTGCCCGTGGACCCGATCACCGCCGTCGTCTCGCCGGGCCGTGCCACGAGGTCGACTCCGCGCAGCACCTTGGCCTCCGCGCCCGGGTAGCTGAAGTCGGCGCCGCGCAGCTCCAGATGCCCGTGGCGGCTGAGCGACCGGACGGGCGCCGGGGGCGGTACGACGCTCGAGCCGGTCGACAGCACCTCCTCGATGCGCTCGGCGCAGACCTCGGCGCGCGGCACCATCATGAACATGAAGGTGGCCATCATCACGGACATCAGAATCTGCATCAGATAGCTGAGGAACGCGGTCAGGGCACCGATCTGCATGCTGCCGCTGTCGATCCGGTACGCCCCGAACCACAGCACGGCCACACCGGCGATGTTCACCACCGTCATCACGAGGGGGAACATCAGGGTCATCAGCCGCCCGGTGCGCAGCGACACCTCCGTCAGCTCGGCGTTGGCACGGTCGAAGCGCCGCCGCTCGTAGTCGTCCTTGACGAAGGCACGGATGACCCGGATGCCGGTGATCTGCTCGCGGAGCACCCGGTTCACGGTGTCGATCCGCGCCTGCATGGTGCGGAACAGCGGGCCGAGACGGCGCACGATCAGCCCGATGAGAACGCCGAGCGCCGGTACGACGCCGAGCAGCAGCAAGGACAGCGGTACGTCCTGCCCGAGCGCCATGACGATCCCGCCGAAGCACATGATGGGCGCGGAGACCATCAGGGTGAAGGTCATCATCAGCAGCATCTGGACCTGCTGGACGTCATTGGTGGTACGCGTGATCAGGGACGGCGCGCCGAACTGGCCGACCTCGCGGGCGGAGAAGCTCTGCACCCGGTCGAAGACGGAAGCCCGGATATCCCGGCCGACGGCCATGGCGGTCCGGGCTCCGAAGAAGACGGCGCCTATCGCGCAGGCCACCTGGAGCAGTGTGACCACGATCATCACGCCGCCGACTTCCAGGATGTAGCCGGTGTCCCCCTTCACGACACCGTCGTCGATGATGTCGGCGTTGAGGGATGGCAGATAGAGCGTGGCGATGGTCTGTACGAGCTGGAGCAGCACCAGCAGGGTCACGGGTCGCCTGTACGGTCCCAGATGGGATCTGAGAAGTCGGATCAGCACAAGGAGCTCTCTTCGATCATGGCATGGGCACGGCGCGGCTGTCGGGGAACACCTTGCTGTCTCAACTGCGGTTGAGGTCAAACGATTTGCCACGGCGTGTCGTGTACGGCGTGCGGTGCGGCGCGGCGTGGCGCGGACGGCGGGTGAGGCGTTCGAGGCGGCGAGCCGTGGTGTGAAGGGGGTGCGTCGGGTCGAGGCGTGAGGCGGCGAGCTGTGGTGCGACGGGAGGTGCGCCGGGTCGGGCATGGTGGCCGGTCGGGCCTGGGCCTGAGGTATCCGGCACATTGGGCCCGAGGCATCGGGCCGGGGTCTGCCAGCGCTGGTCGGGACCTGAGACGGCGGCCGGTGGTGTGCCGGGCGGGTCGGGCCCGAGCTGCCGGGCCGGGAACGGGCGGAAGCTATCCGGTCTGGAACGCGCCGGGGTGAGTCTGCTCCCGTACCGCTGTGAACTGCTGCCGTACCGCCTGTCCCACCGGCAGCTCCTCGCCCGGGTCGAACACCTGGGCCGTCGGGCCCTGCCAGATCGGCGGCTGCTGCGGCGAGAGGACACGCTGTGCGACACCGAGCGCCCACGCCGCCTGCCGGGCCGCGCCCAGTGCCGCGTAGTCCGCCGCCTGCGGCACGATCACCGGGGCCCCGAAGAGCGCGGGCGCCGCGGCCTGCACGGCGGGCAGCTCGGCCGCCGCCCCCAGCAGGAACACCCGGTTCACCGCGACCCCGCGTCCCCGCAGCACGTCCAGCGCGTCCGCGAGCCCGCACAGCATCCCTTCGAACGCGGCGCGCGCCAGATGCTCCGGCTTCATGCTCTCCCGGCGCAGCCCTGCCAGGGTGCCGGCGGTATGCGGCAGATACGGCGTCCGCTCGCCCTCCAGGTAGGGCAGCAGTACGAGCCCGTGCGATCCGGGCGTCGACTTCAGAGCCAGCGCCGACAGCCCCTCCAGGTCCGTACCGAGGAGCTCCGCGGTGCCGCGCAGGGTGCGTACGGCGTTCAGCGTGTACACCACCGGCAGGTGCATACCGGTCGCGTCGGCGAACGAGGTGATGGTGCCGGTGGGGTCGGCGAGGGCCTCATAGTGCACGGCGAAGATCGACCCGGAGGCGCCGAGCGACACCACCGCGTCCCCGAGGCCCACGCCCAGCCCGAAGGACGCCGCCATCGTCTCACCGGTGCCCGCCGAGATCAGCAGCCCCTCGGGGGTCGTACCGGCGGGCTCGGCCGGTCCGAGGACGTCCGGCAGCGCCACCTGCCGGCCCAGCGCCAGCTCGACGAGATCGGGGCGATAGGCGCCGGTGGCCGCCGACCAGTAGCCGGTGGCGGAGGCCCCGCCCCGGTCGGTGGTGCGTCGCGGCGGCCGCCCGAGCAGCTGCCAGACCAGCCAGTCGTGCGGCTGCAGCACGGCGGCGGTCCGCAGGGCCGCCTCCGGCTCGTTCCGCGCCAGCCAGCGCAGCTTGGCCACGGGGTGCGCGGCCTGCGGTACGGCCCCCACGGCCTCGGCCCACGCCGTACGCCCGCCGAGGGCGTCGATGAGATCCGCGGCCGCGGACTGCGAGCGCCGATCGTTGCCGAGCAGCGCGGGCCGTACGAGGGAGCCCTCGGCGTCCAGCGTGAGCAGCCCGTGCTGCTGGGCGGAGACTCCGATGGCCTGGACACCTTCGAGCACTCCGCCGTTCGCGGCCTCGCCGAGCGAGATGAGCCATGCCTGGGGGTCGATCTCGGTGCGCTTGCCGCCGGGCTCGCTGTCGCTGTCGGCGGGGTGCGGGGCATACCCCTGCCTCAGTACGGCACCGGTGTCGGTGTCGCAGACGACGATACGTGTGTAGTCGGAAGAACTGTCCAACCCGGCGACTATCCCCATGCCGCCCGATGATGCCCTACCGGTCGGGTTCAGCGGTCATCCGGACCCGGCCGGACGGGAGGGACCGCCGCGGCCGGGGCGGGCCCGCGCGTCACGGCGGGCGCGGGAGCGGCCTGCGCGGACCGCGGGCCCGGCGGCCCCGCGGTCATGTGTTGCTGGTGCCCCAGTCGTCCGCCCCGTTCCGGCGCTGATCACGGACTGCGCGAACACGCTCCGTCACCGACTCGGGCAGCCGGTGACCGACTTTGGAGGAGACCGTGCCGGCGGCCTTCGAGGCGGCGGCCCGGCCGTTCTGGGCCGCGGACTCGGCGGCATTGCGGACGGCAGGGTTCTCCGCGATCTGCCGTGCGGCCTTGCGCAGCTGTTCGTAGCGCTCCCGCCCGGCGCGCGCACCCAGCACGTAACCGACGGCCAGACCGGAGATGAACGTGAGCCGGTGCAGCATGGCTTCCACCCTTCAATCGACGCGTACTGAGCGCATGCCCCGCCTGAGGGGTGCCGATGCGGTTACCGATTTCGAGGCACCCCCTGGCATGCGCTAATGTATTGCTCGCAGCGAGGGAACGCCCCCGGGGAACCGGCCAGGCGGGTCCGAGCGGAGCAGTCCCCTGTAGCTCAATTGGCAGAGCAGCCGGCTGTTAACCGGCAGGTTACTGGTTCGAGTCCAGTCGGGGGAGCTCATGACGAAGGCCCCGGTCGCGGGGCCTTTTTTCATGGCGTCACGGACCTGGGAACCGCGGGCACCGTGATCGATGTCCTCCATGCGAGGCAATGCGGCCCACACGGGCGGCAGATCCTATGAGCAGCTATGCTGCGGCAGACGGCGCGCACGATGTGTGCGGCGCGCCGTTACGGGGCGGTAGCTCAGCCGGTTAGAGCAGCGGACTCATAATCCGTCGGCCGTGGGTTCGAGTCCCACCCGCCCCACCTTTAACGTGCCCTGACCTGCGGAAACGTCTCTTCGGTGGCTTTGAGTCACAAACTCGGGTCCAACGGAGAGAATCCGCTGCTCACGAGTACCGCTTGAGGTGTTACGGCGGGCGCGCGGGTGCTCCTGCCGAGGCCCTGACCTGCGACGATGCAGAACAGGCTCGGCCGCGGGAAGGTACGCAGCGGAGCCGAAGAGCAAGATCCAGTGGACGCTCAGGGGACACGAGGACGTGAAAGGTCGCGGGAGGCTGGGCCGGCCTGGCCGAAGGCGCCGTCGGCGCACACGTACCAGCGATCGTCATGATGCCCCGGCCTCGGTCCGAAGGCCGGGGCATCATGACGGTCGGCACCCAACGACATTGAGGAGGTGCAGCGCAGTGACGGAAGGCTTGAAGTGGATTGGGCAGCACACATTCGATAAACCTTCGGCTCACGGGATGCTCGGCGGGATCTCCATGACCGCGATGCGTGGGGTCCCTGTCCGTGACCTGCTGCTCAGGCTGGGCGCGGATGAGGAGGAGATAGCGCGCGGTATGCCGTACCGGGACTTCCACCCGACCCGGGACGCACCCTGCATGTACGGCACGTCCGGTGAGTGGGCGTACGTTCTGGAGGACCGGGGGTCGTGCACCTGGTGCGAATGGTTCTTCGAGGACGAGGACAAGATGACCCCCGCGGCCGGGGTCGAGCTGATCTGCCTGAATGCGAACGTAGCGGTCAATCCGAGCTATCTCGTCTACGCGCCCGGTGACGGGAACGTGTACCTGAACAACTTCGGCGACGATCTGACGGACCGCCCGCAGGCGGTAGAAGGCAGCAAGCTGGCCGCCCTGGGCGAGGTCCTGAAAGCCGCCGGGGCCACCTGCCCGGAGGGTTACACCATCCCCCAGTGGCATGCCCTTCTCGACGCGCAGCAGGGGGGTCTGCATGGCGTCGTGTGGCAGGCCGTCGGCGACATCCTGGGCATCGGCATCCCCCGGGCAGAGGTGGAGCAGGGCCGCTTGCCCGCAGCCAGGCTGACCGGCCCCTATACGTAACACTGTGGGGCGGCGCGGATGGGTTCCGTGCCGCCCCGCAGTCGTGGGTGTGCGGGTTACTTGAGGGTCATCGTGCAGCGCCAGGCGTCACTGTTCGCGCTGGTGCAGCTGCCGGTGATGTTGGTTTCCAGCCAGTAGGCATCCTTGTCCATCAGCCGCATGTTGTTCACGAAGCCGGCGGAGAACGCGCCCATAGATCCCCGGTTCTGGCTGCCGGACATAGCGGACCGGCCGCAGACTTCCTTGAAGGTTGTCAGGGCGCCGGGCAGGTTGCGTAGGTGGATCTTTCCGTCGACCTTGGTCGCGTAGGACTGGATGCACTTCGCTCCGGACGACACCGGGTTCAGGCCTCCTAGGTTGGCGGGCATGCCGCCGCTGTTGTACGTCGCGTTGAAGGTGAACTCGTCGCAGTCCGGGGTGTCGGTGCTGCTGTTCATCGCGTCCGGGTCGTGGTTGTTCTTCGCCCAGCCATCCTCGTCGCAGATGACGGCGCGGTTCTTGCCGTCCCGGCCGCCGGGCAGGTAGTACAGCGGCGTGCCCGCGCTCTGCACGCCGGGGGTCTTGGGCGTGGCCTGCTGGATCAGCCAGGCGTGTGCCGCCGCCTGCGGGTTCTTGCCTGCATTGAACGTGTACGTCGGCGCGTAGGCGGGGATCACGCAGCCCGCCTTGGTGGACTGCGCCTTGGTGTCGCAGCGCACTTCGTCGAAGTCGCTGACACCGCCCAGGCTCCACTGGTATCCGATGGTCTGGATGGTCTCCTCACCGACCGGGTCGATGATGCCGTTGATCTGCACGTCCGGCTTGAACGTGTACTGCTTGTCGGCGGTGGAGTCGTCCCACAGGTAGCTGGAGGTGATGTAGGCGATGTGGGTGTCCCCAGCGGTCCAGTCGGGTTTGCCCTTCCAGGCGGAGGGATCGGCTTCGACGGGGTCACAGCCGTCTTCGCATAGGTGCTGGTAGATGCCGAGCTGGATCCTGTAGAAGTCGGCGGGGATGCTGATCGGCTTGACGGTCAGCGTCTCGCTGAAGCTGTTGACCCCGTCCAGGCTGATCAGCCGCTGGAACAGGAACCAGGCGGTGGCCTGGACCTGGCCGTCCTTGCGGTAGTAGGCGGGTACCTTGCGGTTCTCACAGACCAGGGTTCGGGTGGCGCGGACCAGTGTCAGATCGTCGTCGCACCAGTCGGCCACCCCGGCAGCGCCACCGGGTTGCGGCGGGGCAAGGGTCGACGGCATCTTGGGGCCCTTGTCCGCAGGCACCGGCTTACCGAAGCAAACCTGTGCCCCGTCCTTGCCGACCGGTCCGCACTGTTCCTTGCCGCTGTCGCTGTCGCTGTCGCTGTCGGGCTGAGCCGACAGCGACGAGGTGTTCACGACCAGCGGCTTCTCCGGGGAACTGCTTGGTTTCTGGATGGTCTGGTTGGGGTTGGGGCTGGTGGAGTCCAGTGCGGGCAGGGTCAGGTCGATCCCGGCCCGCACCGTGAACGTCGCCCACGGCGACCAGGTGGTCTCGTACAGGGACCCGTCGTAGGCGTTGGTGTGGAACATGTAGGTCGTGTTGTTCTTCAGACGGCCGGCCGGGACCTTGACCTGGGCTTTCTGCCCCGAGTTCACGTAGGGGGAGACCAGCACCCCGTACTCGTTGTCGTCGGTCAGCTTGACCTTGGTGCCGGGAGTGCCGTCGGCTTTGGCCGTCCACACCTCGAACGTCAGGTTGACCTTGTCGCCGTCCGCGTCCGTCACCGTGTTGCGCAGCGTCGGCGTGATGGTGTTGACCTGCCACTTGCCGCTCGCACTCTTGAACGGCAGCCCCGCCTCGGGGGTACGGCCGGACACCGGCCGTGACCCTGCCGCGGCCAGACCCTTTTCTTCTGGGCCGTGGACCTGGGGCGGCGCAGCCAATGGATCAGGTGCCTTCGGTAAGTCAGCTGCGGAAGCCGTTCCCGGCCCGGCCAAAACTGTGAGGACGGCACCGGCTGCCATGCAGCGCAGCGCCGTCCCTATGCGTGTGCGTCTCAACGATCCCCCTTTAAGGGTACGTATGTTCGACACAACCCCATCACGGTCAACTCCCGTGGCACAGAGGAGAATTCGCCACTCCGCACACGCTGTACTCATGCAGTCGCACACCGAGAATGGTCCGAGTCGACCTGACTGCTGTTCACGCTGCGAGGGCGGCGGCGGAGCAAGGCCGAGGTGGCGACGACCTTCCGTGAGGCGACCGGAGGGCGCACCGTCTACGCCCTGCGGTTCACACGGCAAAGGAAGAAGCGGGGCGCCACCGGGCTCAGTTCCGCCGCCTACCAGTCCGAGGGGAAGACCGCCTGGAGTGCATGATTTGCGCGGCGGTTGTTGCGTCGTTGATCGGCTTGCCGGTGCGCAGGTCCTGTAGGGCCGTGTCGATGAGGCTGAGGGCTCGGCGGGACGTTCGCCGCGCTGGCCGACGCCCAGGCTGGCGCCTTGGTCGAGTTCTCCCGCCAGAACGGCCCTGCTGGTCGCCTACCGAGGGCTGACCGAGCATCGTCTGACTGATCGCCGCTTCTGGCCAGGGAACTGATCGAACGCTACTGGGCAGGCACCTGCGAGCTCGATTGGTATGTGATCAGCCATCTCGTGACGGCCAAGTCCGGCACCGTGCTCCTCGGGTGAGAAGGGTGCCCTGGCCGAGATGCGCGCGCGGGCCACCCTTGGCGAGCCCCCGGCTGTGCTGGCCAACCTCGCGGCCGGTGTTCGCGGCGCCCGTTCCTCCGGACTGGAATTGGAGCTGCTCGGCAAGCAGGTGACGCCGTTCTACCGCGTGCTGCGTAGGTTCATCCGGGGGATCGAAGGCGTGTACGGCGACGTGCGGACTCTGCGTACCTCGGCGAACCGGCCGCCCGACGTGCCAGCGGACGTCCTAGACGAAATCAGAGAAAGCTCTGACGTGGCCCTAGAGTTCCCCGAGCAGCCGGCTCCCGTCTCTGGCGAAGGAATCGCCTAGTGCTGGATTCCGCTTTTGCTGGGCATATGTGTTGGTGGCGGGGTGGTTCGGGTGCTCGGGGGCGGGTGCTGGTTGATGGTGTTACGGGCACGGCCACGCCGTGATGAGTATGAGCAGGCGGTCGTTCATCTACTGGCGCGAGCGCGCAAGGCTCCGCGGGATCTGGTGATGCGGACCCGGATGATCGAGCTGCGCTGGGCAGGGCATCGGGTGCCGGCGATCGCGGACGAGCTCAGTTGCAGCCAGAAGACGGTGCGGCGCTGGCTGCACCGCTTCAACCGCGCCGGTCGCGACGGCCAGGAGATCACCATGACCGCGTCCTCCCGCAACAGCGTCTTCTACCAGCAGTTCTTGCAACAGGTCGAGGACGCCAACCCGGACCGGAGAGATCTGGATCGTCACCGACAACCTCTCCTCCCACAACAGCAAGTCCACCCGGGAGTGGCTGGAGGACCATCCGCGGATTCGGCAGGCGTTCATCCCGGTCGGCGCGTGCTGGCTGAATCTGCAGGAGGGATGGTGGCGGATCTTCCGCAAGACCGCCCTGGCCGGGCGGTCCTTCGCCAACCCCGACGACATCACCCAGGCCACGGCCCTGGCCACCCGGCAACTCAACGCCCGCGCCAGACCATGGACCTGGGGCCGACCAGCCCCGCCCACCCGCCACCTACGACGCCGATATGTGTACTGCCTTTGAGGAACCCAGCACTAGGAGAACTCGCCCGACGCGCTCCTGCATCGCCTCCGGCGTGATGTGCTCGACCATGTCGGCGGACGGCTGGGGAGACGACGCCTCCTTGATCGCGATCCAGCGGCCACCTACGTGACGTCCTTGGGTGACGGGTCAGGGTGGATTGCGCGGTCAGGTTCCAGCGACCTCGCGGGTCTCGGCGGCTGCAAATGTCACACCCATGCCACAGAGCCCCATCCGACCTCAGCGACGGCCATGGCAGCGATAGCTTGCCGCCGTTCGTCGCGCGGTCAGATCCCGAACCCAGGGGAACCACGTGACCAAGCCGCAAGCGAGACCTGTGAGAGGTCGGAGATGACGCTGCTCAAGGACGATCCCACCGAGGTGGGGGGCTACCGGCTGGAGGGTCGGTTAGGCGCAGGTGGGATGGGCGTGGTCTACATGGCGCGCTCCCCTGGCGGAGGCACAGTCGCGTTGAAGGTGATCCGCCGACAATGGGCTGAAGACCCGGAGTTCCGGGCGCGTTTCGAGTTAGAGGCGGCAGCGGCACGGATGGTACACAGCCGCTTCACCGCCCCGGTGGTCGATGCCGACCCATACGCGTCGGAACCCTGGATGGCCACCGCGTACGTACCAGGCGAGTGCCTCGCCACACACATGGCCCGGCACAGTCCGCTGGGAGTAGAGGAGTTGCTCCGATTAGCCGCGGCGCTGGCCCGTGCGCTGCGTGACATTCATCGCGCAGGCGTGGTCCACCGCGATCTCAAGCCCGGAAATGTCCTTCTGACCGACGATGGCCCACGGGTCATCGATTTCGGCATTGCACGGGCCATGGATGGCCATCCGCTTACCGATACCGGACGAGTCGTCGGAACGCCGGCGTTCATGGCACCCGAGCAACTTCAGTCCTCCGACAAGATCGGGCCGGAGGCAGACGTGTTCTCCCTCGGATGCGTGCTGGCCTTCGCCGCCACCGGGCGCAGCCCGTTCGAAGCAGGCAGCCCCTACGCCGCGGCCTACCAGGTCGTCCACGAGGAGCCCGACCTCGCCGACGTTCCGGACAGTGTCCGTGCGCTTGTGGCAGGCTGCCTGGCCAAGGACCCGGCCGACCGCCCCAGTCCCGAGGAGATGTTGGAGCGATTGGGCGCCACCTCGGCGCTACCACGGGCAAGTTTCCGGACGGCAGCGCGCAGAGCAGGTGCGGCGGTGCTGCGGCGTGTGACCTGTCCAGTGCCTACCTGGGTGGCCGGGGTGACCGCGCTGGCGGCCATCGCGGCAGGTGCGGCCATCGCAGTGAACGGCGGGATGCAGACCTACCCGCAGCCCGCCGGATGGAGACCTTGGGAAACCAGGATCCGCGACGACTCAGGCCCCGGTGAACGGTGCACACCCGCTCAGGACGCTATTTACTGCCAGGCTGGGAACCGGACGGTGATGCGTGTCAATACTGCCGACGGCACGATCGCATGGAAGCACACAATTCCCGTCGGCGAGCTTGAGGGCGACGCAGACGGCGACGGTCAGCAGGAGGGGCCGGACGCCAATGTGGAACTCCTGGGTGTCTCCGGCGGACGGCTCTGGTACGCCCAACACGACACCGACTACAGACGTCTCCGAGTCCTGGACACTCGGAGCGGACAGACGCTGTGGACCAGGAAGTTCAGCGAACGCCCCTTGGAGATCCGCCTCACCGGGCCAACGTTCTTTCTCGTCTTCAGCCGCCGGGTCGAGGCCATCGACGTCAGCACGAAAGCTATTCGGTGGACGCGCCACTTCCCCCGCTTGACGTACATGATCGCCGACGCTCACGGGCTGTACCTTGAGTCGTACCGGGCCGCCGCAGAAGGGCGACGACACACTACAGTCGCCGCCCTGCACGAGCTCACCGGCACGTCACGGTGGGCCGTGACCATGGATGAAGAGATGCATTACCAGACGTCGGTGCCCGGCGTCCTCTATTTTCGGAGCGAACGCGGTGATGCTCTCGTTCGCCTTGATACCCGTACCCGCAAGATCACCCGTACCAGGCTCCCGGTCGACAGAGGCGACTTGGAGCACAAGCTTGTCGCCCACGGCGACCTCGTCTGCTGGGGTTATCACGACGGAACCGTCATCTTGGCCGACAGCAAGGCCGGCATCTGGCGGTGGCGCACCAACGTCGGCGTAAGAATCTCTGCCACTCCGACCCTCGTGGGCCAACAGATCTACCTCGCCGCCGCAGACGGCAGCGCAATTGCCCTTGATACCCGCAGCGGCGAGCAGATCTGGAAGCACTACCCCCGCCATTCAGAAAGAGGAAGCACCGGCCCCTGGTCCCGACCACCAGTTATGGCCATCATGGACCGTCTCTACGCGGTTTCCTCGCAGGGCGATGTGTACACAGTCAGATAGCGCGTCGAACCGCCAGGGCATGGCCCCGCTGGAGACGGTATTCGGCGTACGGGAGAACCCAGTCGAGACGGCGGGCCGCAGTGCGCGCGGTGATCGACCGCATGGTGTTGGACGGCAGCGTGCCGGAGGCCGAGCCGTGGCGCGCCCTGGAAATCCTCGCTGCACGTGAGCACTAGACACGGTGGTGGCGGGCACAGGGCTCGCCACGGCGGGACGTCACCGCCGCGGGGGCCAACGCGTACCCGGCCTGCCATGTGCCCCAGCAGGTCTGGGGCCTTCCGGTCCGTATCGCCGACGTTGGCGCGGATCGGCTGCCGCTGGTGCTGGCCGGGATGGACGCCTGACGGCCTGCGCGGTGCCTGCGGGAGCCCGCCGAGCCTGAACCAGTGCCCGCACGGCGCCGAAGTTGGCTCAAGTAGGTGGCTTGGAAAAGCAGTTGCCGGGGTATCGCATTGCCGCCGTGGCTCCGGAGAGCTCACGCTGGATCACACCATGACGTGATGTGGCTCATTCGGAGGTGGTTGTGGCTGTGGGCAGTGGTGGCAGTGCGCACCCGTCGGACCCGTCGGACCCCTCCGGCCCTTCGCACCCCTCGCACCCGCCTGACCTGCCGCTCCCCAGTCCGTCCCCGTCCCCCGGGGCATCCGGTCCGGGCGGCGCGCAGCGCCTCCTCGGCTGGGTTCGCGGCCACGGGCCGCAGACACTCCTGGGCGCCATTGTTGTGGCCGCGGTCACGGCGGCCGTGAGCGCGCTGGTGGCCGGGCTCTTCAACGCAGAGGGCGGGGGCACGGGTGGCGCGCGGGGCGAGTCGGTCACCGGCGGGCCCGCGGGCCCGGGCGGGGACGGTGCGTCGCCGGAATGCCTCGGAGGCGGCTGTCAGGGGCGGGACGGCGACGAGTTCGGGTGCGGTCCCGATGCGCAGGTGCTCGCGGAGAGGGCCGAGCCCATTCGCCTCCAGCTCAAGTACAGCCCCACATGCCAAGCTGCCTGGGCGAAGATCCTGGACGGCGAGAAGGGGGACCGGGTCACCGTGTCCTCCGCCGGCGGCAAGAGCGTCGAGGCCGTCATCGCGTACGGACACGACAACTACACGAAGATGGTCTCCGCCGAGGGGCAGTTCGCGCTGACGGCCTGTGCGGAGTCCGACGACGCCGACGGAGCACCGCGCTGGAAGCGGTTCTGCGTCGATGCCACCGTCAAGGACGTGAAGTAGGGCAGCAGCGGATGCCGGAAACTCAGCCCTGGCGTGCGCTGGAAGTCCTGGCCCCGAATCCCGCAGTCGCGGAATTTCAGAACCCGGGCGCGTCCAACCGGGAGCAGTCTTGACGATGCCGACACACAGAGTGGCAGCCGTGGGCGATATCACCTCACCTCACCTCCGCTCGCGCGGAGAGGACAGCGGTGAGCTGGCCGAGGTTCCGACCAGGGACGGCTCACCTCCGCTCGCGCGGAGAGGACACGCCTCCCTTGCCGTTGGCGACGACCATGACAGGTCTGCGATCTTCGCGTCGATCTCGGCGATCTTCTGCTGCGCCCGATGCTGCAGCCCGGCATTGGCCCGGCCGTGCCGGTGAGTGCCGGCCTCCAGCAGCTCGGCGGGAACAGCACGAGAGGTCAGTCATCCGCAGATCCGCATCTCCTTATTCACCCGTTGGATCCATTGTGTGGCGTTGAGCTCCTGGAAGAGGGAGAGGGAGGCTTTGAACTGCCTTTGCGCCGGATCTTGGTGCCCTGCGCGGCGCAGTCGCTGTCCAAGAGCGAGTCGAGTCCGCGCCAGCCCGTATCGGTCGGAGGCGCGCGAGTACAGGTCCAGTGCGGTTGTGAAGTGTCGCAGCGCGCTATTCGCATCCTTGGCGAGCAAACCTCGAGATCGCGCCAGTGCCGCTCGGACCGCGGCGGGTGCTGAAGGGCCGATGTTGTTCGTAAGCAGCACCAAAACGGACACCGCCGCCTCCTGCCAGTGCGACAGCAGACAGGCTTCCACCATATCGGCGTGGAACGGATATACGGCTGGGTTGCGCACCCCGAGACTCTCTATGCGCTCGTGCAGCGTGACGAAGCGGGTGGCGGCCGCGAGGTGCTCGCCCTGATTCAGGCACAGTTGGGCTAGGGCGAGATGTGCGTAAGGTGCGACCAAGTCGTAGCCTCCGGGTTCAAGATAGGACAGGGCCTGTGAGGCATAGTCCCTACACCTTTCCGGTTCTCCTTGAGCGGCTTGTATCTGAGCCAGAGTGCTGGCGCTGTATCCGAGGAGCGCCGGTTGGCGGAGCTTGTCGGCGAGGGCAAGGCATTCGGCAGCGGCCGCATGTGCTTCCTTCCACCGACCCTGTCGAAACTCAAGGTCGGCCAGCACGCTGGTGAGGATAGGTACACGCTCTAGAGCGTTGGCGCTTCGGATGTGTCGCAGTCCGTGGTCGATGAGACGACGCGCTGCGGTGTGCTCGTCCAGCCACGTCAGGTCCGTGCAAGCGAAGCCGAAGACTTCCGCTCCGTGGATGAGCGGATCCGTGTTGAGCAGTTGGTCGAATCGCTGGTGCAGGAGGACGGAGGCAGGCTCGGTCTGGCCGTCCAGCAACAACGTGTGGGCACGAAGGACGGTCGTTGCGAGAGTGCCAGATTCCTTCACCCTCTGGGCCAGTTGATGGCCCTTCGTCGCGGCCGCGAGTGCCGTGGGGACGGGCCCGCCCATCGCTCCTGCGCTGGCCGCCGTAGCCAGCAGGTTCGCCGCGGTTATAGGGGCGCTGTCACTCAGGGACGCGGCAGCTTCACTCAGTTGTGCGAAGACCTCGTGTGGGGTTGCACGAACCTGCTGGATCTGCTGGTAAACCTGTTCGATTTCGCCGAGCAACTCGGAGTCGACGACGAGTCTCCGGGCCTCCGAAAGTAGAGGAAGTGCCTTGTCCGGGAGGCCAGCGAGGTGGGCGCAGGTCGCCGCGGCCAATAGACGGCGACCACGCGCTACGGCCGACGGAGTCAACCTAGCCGCACGTAGGTAGGCGGCGTGTGCGGCTCCAAGTCCGCCACGCTGACGCGCCTGCACAGCACGGTCTGCCAGGGCGTGGGCCACCTGCTCGTTGGGGCCGAGCGTCGCGTCGGCCAGATGCCATGCTCGCTGGTCCGCGTCGAAGGGATTGTTTAAGGGCAGCGATCGAGCCAGCAGCGCATGGGCATCACGCCTTCGGGCTGCCGACGCGTGGTGGTAGACGACGGAGCGGATAACGGGATGCGCAAACTCCACGCCTTGAGGTGTGAGCGCGATAAGTTCCGCGGATTCGGCCGGTTCCAAGTGGGCCACCCCCGTGAAGCCCAGAGCCGCGGTGATCTGGCCGAGGTCCGTTGTGTAGTTGGCGGCACAGACCAGGAGCGCCCACTGTGCAAGTTCAGGCAGCAGCTTGAGGCGTTTCCGGTAGGCAGCTTCCAGCACCTGGGGCAGCCGCAGGGGCGCTTCGGTCTGGCTTGCACCGCCGACCGGGAGTTCGGATTTGCTCAGCTCCACAAGAGCGAGTGGATTACCTCCAGTGTGGCGCACCAGTCGCTCCAGCTCATCCGTGTCGATGGTGTCACCGCGTACGGTGCTGGCGAGCTCCCGGACGGATTCGCGGCTGAGAGTAGTCAGTTCCATGACAGAGTGACCGGTCAAATCCATCGGGCAGTCCCCACCTGTTCGAAGCCCGATGATGACAGCGACTCCCGCCTCGGGGAGCTGCCGTACGGCGTATGAGAGAGCCGCAGCTGACGCTTCGTCCATCCACTGCACATCGTCGAGCAGGACGAGCACCGGAGCCGCCTTCGCGAGCAGATCCAAGGTGCCGAGCCCGATCACGACCCGGCTGGGAGCGGACTCGCCCGGGTCAGGCTCGGACAGGGCCAGCGAGACAGAGAGTGCTCGGCTTCGAGGCTGTGAGAGATGGGGAACGAGGTGGGTCAAGGGACGCAGTACACCGTTCAAGGCGGCGAAGGCCAGCTCTGCTTCGCTCTCCACACACCGGAACGCAAGAAGCCGACTGCCCCACAGACTCCCTGCTTCGGCGAGCAACGAGGTCTTCCCGATTCCAGGCTGCCCTCGTATCACCAGAATGCCACTGCGCCGAGTCAATGCCCTCGCTAGTAACTCCCGCACCTGACGAGCCTCATTGGCCCGGCCGATCAAATGGCCGGCAGGTGGACGCCATCGGCAATCTCCCCAGCTCCGCCGCTTGGTTTCCGGTTCCGCCGGTTCGAGGAGCCTTCCCGTAGAAAGGGTATCCCCCTCCTTCCAGGAGTCACCGGTATCAAGCGCATTCGCAGACTTGGCGGCATGGTCCCCTTCCAGCTGGCCTGAATCCGCGACCACGGCACCGGGCAGTTGCCGTAGCAACTCCGCCGCCTGCGCCCGCCGCTCCAACCAGCCGCTCGGATCCTCCCCTAGGGCGACGACCAATGCCCTCAGTATGTTCTCTGTCGGGAGCACGTTCCCGGCCAGTGCCTTGCTGACGGTGCCCGTCGCGCACCCGCTGAGCCGGGCGAGTCCGCCATGAGTGACTGGTGGGTCCTGCTGTTCTAACAGTGCTCTCAGGTCTCGGGCCAGGTTCTCGACCGGGCCCTTTCCCGTGATCTCCTTGGGTCGCCGACCCGGAGCACGTTTTTCCCTTTTCCCCGTGGCCATTCTTCACCTTCCCCATCCATTCACTCACACCTCAGTGGGCCTTGCGGCTCATTCTTCAGCAGATTGTTCAGGGAGGTCTGCCACTTGTGGCGAAGAATGTCGGCGGTGGGAGAAAGTGATCGTGACTGACCGGGACGGCAAGCCCTACTCCGCACACCCACCCATCTTCCGACCGCCGCCGTACCCACGGCTGCCGCCCTCGGGTCGGCGTTCCAGGTCACTCATCCGAGCCCATGAACTGCCAAGGGGATACGATCAACATGCGTCGCAGGTACCCGATAAACCCGACCCCACCAAGCCTCCCCCCGCCGCTGCCTTCACCGCTTACGCAGCCCAGCTCTTATGCCGGTCCGATACTCCTCGTCGCGATCACAACAGCCGGGGTATGCGCGGTCCTGTTCACGTTGCTCATCGTGTTGGAGGCTGTCACCGCTGCGGCTGCCGCCCTGGCCGCGGCCGCCCCGGCTGCTGGCGGTCTGGCCCTAAGCCTCGTCCTGCGCAAGAACTCCTAACGAAATGATCTTCAAGGTGGTTGGATCACTCCGGGACTGATGATCCGGGGTGCTGGATGGCCGGCCGAAGCCGTGGGAAGTCGACGACGAGCTGGGGGCGGTGATCGAGCCGCTGCTGCCCAAGGTCGAGCGCCGGGCCCGGCGCCCCGGGCGCAGGGCGGCATTCTGACCGGCTGGTGTAGGGCATCCTGTTCGTACTGCACACCGGGATCCCCTGGGAACACCTGCCGCAGGAACTCGGCTTCGGCTCGGGCATGACCTGCTGGCGCCACCTGGCCGAGTGGACCGAAGCCGGTGTGTGGCCCCGGCTGCACGGGTTCCTCCTCGCCAAGCTTCGCAGCGCGAATGGTGTGGATTTTCTCTGGGGCGGCGGTCGACGGCTCCCACATCCGGGCGCTAAAGGGGGGAGACCGGACGAACCCTGTCGACCGGGGCAGGACGGGCAGTAAGCATCACCTGATCATCGACGCCACCCTGACCGGCGGCAACCGCAATGGCGTCACCCAGCTGATCCCACTGCTTCAGGCGGTACCGCCGGTGCGGGGCAAGCGAGGCCGACCCCGGCGCCGCCCGAACGTGGTGCTGGGCGACCGCGGTTACGACTAGGACAAGTACCGCCGTGTGGTCTGGGATCTCGGCGTGAAGCCACTGTTCGCCCGACGGGGCACCGAGCACGGCTCCGACCTTGGCGCCCAACGTTGGGTCGTGGAGCGCGGGTTCGCCCACTGCACAGCTGGGCCTTGAGACGATATCGGCGACGGTCGAGGGGGTGCGGTCGAAGGCCAGACGTCTGGCGGAGCGCGGGTGGTTGCTCTAGGAGGCGTCGGGGGCGTTCAGTGCCGGTCGGCGGCCCGTGGCCGTGCCAGACGCCGGCTCATCCGTGTGACCATCCGTGAAGAGGTCTAGTCACTGCTGCGGCGCGGCTGACTGTCCAACGTCGCCTTCAGCACGCCGGAGCACCTCATCCGACGCATCCGCCGAGGCTTACGGCACTTCCACTACCACAGCGACCTCATAGACGGCTGCCTCGCCGGGACCGGCTTGACCATCAACCCCTGACCGCAGACGACACCACGAGTTCAATCTCAGTAACCCGGCAGCGCATGAGCATCAGGAGGACTCAATATGTCTGAGTTTTCTACCCGTAGAGCATCATGACGCGATCACAGAGGCTCCGCTCCCGACTGCCGAGGCGGAGCCTCTCCACATTGGAAGGGAATCCGCCTATCTGGCTAATCCGACCTCATTGCCTGTGCTCTCGTCCTCGGGGGCGCTGGTTGGGGACGCGTTGGGGACGCAAGGATAGGAACAGACTGACATGGGCTGAGCAGCATCAGCACGGCTTGCCCCGTCTGAACTGCAAAAAAGCCATGGATCGGCATTGATCGGCAAGGGCCGCCAAGATCTCTAAAGGACTCATAGTCCGTCGGCCGTGGGTTCGAGTCCCACCCGCCCCACCGCCGACCTACGACGCAGAATCGTTTTCACCTCCCGGTTCTCCCGGGCCGGTGATCGACTGCCCCTCCGGAGCGACTCTCCAAGATCGTTAGCTGGCCCGCTGCTGGCCCGAAAGGTAAACGATCAAGAAGCGAAGAGGCCCCGGCCCTCCGCCACCGGGTGGAGCGGACGACCGGGGCCGGTCACGTGCTGCCGTGTCAACCTTCCGGGGTGGGGACGATGAAGCCGCGTAGCGGACGCTCAGGCAACCCGGCCTTCGCCTCGGCTTCCTTGCGTGCCTGGATGTCGGCGGCGACCTGCTTGTACCGCGGGTCTGTCCAGTCCTCCATGGCTACCTCCCTGTCAGTGCCACCACGGTAGCGGCCGGCGCTACTGGCCGGGGTTGCTCGGGCCGGGGCCGGGCTGCGGGTTCGGACCGATCGGTCCGCAGCCTCCCGGCGGGGTGTGCCCGCAGTCCGCCGCGACGGACACGAGTTCCTCCGTCGGCACACGCCACAGCTCACGATCCACCGTGTACCCGGCCTCACCGCTGAGCGTGTTCACCTTCGATGATCAGATGCTGGTGACCCCGCACATCTCGAACCTGCTGGGGCACGAGTCGCCGATGCTGCACTTGCGGCGTCTGGGCGAGGATGGCCTGTACGACCGGTTCGCGTCCCACGTTGCGGCGTTGTGGGAGACGGGCCGCCCGGTCTGGCCCTGAACGCACGAAAGCGCCCCCGCTGGCCGAAGCCAGCGGGGGCGCTGTGGTGTTGAGGTCAGGCGGGGGCGATGGTCGTGACGGTGCCGGAGCTCCCGCGGTACTTCAGGGCGCCGGCCTCCACGTACAGCACGCCGCCGCTGGCCGGGTTGCTGGCACGGTGGTGGCGTTGGCCATGCCGATGACGCCCGATCCGCCGCCCATCGATGTGGTGTTCATCCGCAGGTTGATGCCGATGTGGAAGCTCTGATCCGTGCGCAGGGTGCCGGTGGAGCTGCGAAGAGGGTCGTGTCCCGGGCGCCGGTTTCCGGCCCGAACTCCATCTTTCCGTCGGTGTAGAGCCGGAAAGCGTCGAAGGCTTGGGCGCCGACCAGGCCCGCCACGGCGATGTCGGTGGAGTTGGCCCGGTTGACGGTGACGGCGCCGGTGAGGGTGCCGCCGGCCTTGGACAGGTAGGTGGTCGCAGCGTCGGCGATGGCGGCGGACTGTGCTGCGTTGGCCTTCGTGGTGGCGTCTGTGGCGGCCGCGCTGGTGGCCGCCGACTGGGCGGCGTCGGCCTCCGCATGGGCGCCGCTGGCGGTCTCCAGAACGGACGTGTCAGCGATGCCGTGCACCGAAGTGGTATCCGCTTCGTGGGCGGCGAGGGCAGCCGTCGCAGCCGCGCGGTCGCCGTGCGGGTCCGAGGCTGCGGTGTCAGTGCTCACCTTCGCCGCGGCGATCGGTCGCCCTTCGATGCCCTTGACCCGCTCGGCGAGCAGCTGCACCGCTTGGTCCCGCGCCTGCTGCTCGAGTTGGTACCGCTCCATGCTGACCTTGTCGTCCCGCCGATGGGGCAGCCCATCTGCTCTACAGCGACGGACGAGGCATCAGCTTCCGCCCCATCTTCGGCGGAACCACCGTCCAACTCTGGATCACCGGCAACGCCGCTCCCGTGCTCCCCGACGGCGCCACCCCTGCCGAACAAGCCGGCCACGAAGTGCACATCGCCGCGCGCCTCCCCGAGGGACACCGCTACAACAAGGCGACCACCCTCGTCACCGAAAACGATGAAGACCCCGCAGACATCATCCTGTGCACCCTCGAAGATCACCTTCTCCCCGCCTTCGATTACAAACCCCGCTACGTCGGCCACCAGCCATGGATAGACCACTTCGGCAACGACCTCGCCGCCGTCACCGCCGAATGTGACGCCCCGGCGGCCCCCGACGACCACGACCAGCACCCTGCAGCCGAAGCTGAGTCGACCCCGCAGGCTGACTCCGAGCAGGAGCCAGAGGAAGACGCTGAGGAATTAGAGGTCGAGGAACTCGTGCCGCAGGATCAGGCAGCCGCCTCCGAGGAGAGCCCGAGCCCCGAGCTGGACAACGACACCGAGGCCGCCCTGGAACCCGCAACCGACGACGCCGACAACGGCACGGAGAACCAGACCGCCCCTGAGCCGGCGCCGGCCCCCGGCCGACGCACGCGCAAGCGAAGCTCGAAGCGCCGGGCGACGGCCACCGCCACCGAACCCGCCTGAATCGACCGGAGGGGCGCGGATGAAACCGCGCCCCTCTCAGAGCGCCTTACGGTGCGGCGCTTTGGTCGGGGGCCGTGCCCACAGGCGGCGGCGCCGAAGTGGACTGGTCCGATGACGCCGGACAGGATGCAGCCCGCTGTGTCCAGTCGCAGGCTGGTGGTGTGGGTCGGGGTCCGCACCAGGACTGCGCACCGATGGCTCGGCGGCACCCGCGTATGAAGGTCAGGGTGATCTGGTCGGGAAACGCCCAGGTGGGCCGGGTCCGGGCCTCCGGGAGTCGCCTGGGTATCGGCGGGTACCCGCGGGTGTTGGTAGCGATGCCCGCCCTATGGAGGAGGCACTGATGAGTGAGTCCCCGAACGAAAACACCGGGCCTGCGCAGCAGGCCGGGCAGGCGGCCAAGCAGGAAGCCTCGGCCACGGCGGGGCAGGCCAAGGCAGCGGCCGGTGAGGTGGCTGGCACGGCCAAGGAACAGGCGCAGGCGGTGACGGAACAGGCCAGTGAGCAGGTCCGCACCGCGGTGGTCGATCTGCGCGAGCGCGCCGGTGATGAGGTGCAGTCGCAGGCGCAGAAGGCGGCCGGCAACCTGCGCCAGTGGGCAGATGATCTAGCTGATATGGCTGAGAAGGCCCGTTCCGGCTCCCCGGCGCGGAGCCTGATCGCTCAGGCCGCCGACGGGGGTCGCCGTGCCGCGAACACTTTGGAGCAGCGAGGAGTGGGGGGCCTGGTCGAGGACGTCGAGACGTTTGCGCGTCGCAAGCCCGGCACGTTCCTCGGTGGAGCGGCGCTGGCCGGGTTCGTGGTCGGCCGCCTGGCCAAGGCGGGGAGGAAGGCCGACGAGTCCGATTCAAGACCGTCGTCGACCAGCTCTCCGACACCGCAACGCACACCGCCTGGCCTTGGCACGGGCGGGCAGCCGGGCCGTGGGGAACCGGAAGGGTCGCGTTACCGGGAGGTGAGCTGAGATGGCTGACCTGTCCACGTCACCGCCCCGTCGTCAGGCACGCGGGCGCCCTGGCCATGAGGACCGGTCGGTGGGTGAGCTGTTGTCCGAAGTGGCGGGGGACGTAGAGACGTTGTTCCGCCAGGAGGTGGAGCTGGCGAAGGCCGAGATCCGCGAGGAGGCCACCAAGGCGGGCAAGGCGGCCGGGATGTTCGGCGGGGCCGGGTTCGGCGGCTACATGGTGGCCCTCTTCGGTTCTCTCGCCGCGGTGTTCGGTCTGGCCAACGTCATGGACTGGGGCTGGGCCGCGCTGATCATCACCGGTGTTTGGGCGGTGATCGCGGCCGTGCTGTTCGTCACGGGCCGAGCCAAGATGCGCAGGGTCTCGCCCAAGCCCGAACAGACCCTGGAGACGCTGAAGGAGGATGCGCAGTGGGCACGTCACCCGACCGCATAAGGTCTCAGATCGATACCACTCGTGAGGAGCTTTCCCGCGACGTGGAACGGCTGGCCGACCGCACCAGCCCCCGCCGTGTGGCCCGCCGACGTACCGAGGGGGTCCGCGGCAAGGTGTCCGGTATCCGGGAAAGGGTCATGGGCAGTGCGCCCGACGGCGCGCAGCAGCGTGCAGGCCAGGTCCAGGACCGAGTCCAGGAGCGGGCCCAGCAGACCGCGCAGTCGGTGCAGGAAAGCGCGGGGCAGGCCACCGACAAGCTGAGCGCCACCGCCGAGCAGACGGGCGAAGCGGTGAAGTCGGCGCCGCAGCAGGCGATGCGTCGAACTGAAGGAAACCCCCTGGCGGCCGGTCTGATCGCTTTCGGCGCCGGTCTACTGGCCTCTTCCCTGCTACCGAGCTCAGAAGTCGAGGAGCAAGCGGTCGGCCAGCTGACCGAGCGGGCAGGCGACCTCGCCGAGCCGGTGAAGGACGCGGCCGTGGAATCGGCTCAGCGGTTGAAGGAGGATGTCACCCAGTCCGCGCAACAGGCGGCTCAGCAGGTCAAGGAAACCGCCACCGATGCCGCCCAGGAAACCGGCCAGCAGGCGCGCGAGCGGGCCGATCAGGTCAAGGACCAGGCCCGAGAATCCGGGCAGAACGTGGCTGGCGAGGCACGCGAGCAAACCTCAGGTCCTGCCCAGCCCTGAACGGCCGCAGCGGCCGCCGCACGGGCTGAGTTCCTCCTTCCCCGGGCCGTGCCGCAGTGCGGAACGGGAAGCCGAATTGTGGCGGTCCCGTCCCTCCTGGAGGTCGTAAGCCATGGCGCGAGACAAAAATCAGCACAGCGGCGCGTCCGGCACCAGGCCCGACGCGCAGCCCCCGGCCGAAAAGCAGCCCCCGGCCGAAAAACCGACGGACCTGCCCAAGCAGTCCTGGGTAGGAGTGCTCAAACGCACCGTGAAGGAATTCAAGGCCGACAACCTCACCGACTGGGCGGCCGCCCTGACCTACTACGGCGTGTTGTCGATCTTCCCCGCCATGCTGGCCCTGGTATCGATCCTCGGCCTGCTGGGTACGGACACCATCAGGCCGTTGATCGACAACCTGGGCAGCATCGCTCCCGGAGCCGCCCGCGACGTCCTCACCAGCATGCTGGAGCAGCTGGAGCGCAACCAGGGCCGGGCAGGCCTCGCGCTGATCATCGGAATCGTGGTCGCCCTGTGGTCGGCCTCCGGATACATCGCGGCCTTCATGCGAGCCTCCAACGCCGTCTACGACATCGGCGAGGGCCGGCCCGTGTGGAAGACGCTGCCCACCCGGCTCGGCATCACGGTCGTCGTGGTGGTGCTGCTGGCCGCCATCGCGGTGGGTGTGGTGTTCACCGGCACCCTGGCCAAGAAGACGGGTGAGATCCTGGGGCTGGGCGATACCGCCCTCACGGTGTGGAACATCGCCAAGTGGCCCGTGATGATCCTGCTGTTTGCGCTCATCATCGCGCTGCTGTACTGGGCATCCCCGAACGTCAAGCGCGGCTTCCGCTGGGTCAGCCCGGGCAGCATCATCGCCGTGCTCATCTGGATCATCGCCTCGGCCCTCTTCGCGCTGTACGTGGCGAACTTCAGCAGCTACGACAAGACCTACGGCAGCATGGCTGCGGTCATCATCTTCCTGGTCTGGATGTGGATCTCCAACATCGCCATCCTGCTCGGCCTGGAATTCAACGCCGAACTCGAACGCGGACGCGCCCTCGAAACCGGCCACCCGCCCGGCGAAGAGCCCTACGTCGAGCCCCGCGACACCCGCAAACTCTGAAAGCGGCACCCCACCGGTTCCCCGCGTGCAGGGCGGCGGGTGACTGAAGGCCCATGCCCGCCCAGCGGGCATGGGCCGTAGCCAAGGCATGACAAACAGGCTGATCCACCGCTGGCAGGGCTCGCCACCCTTTCCGGTGCACCCGACTTATTCACTCTTGACCTGTTTCCTTCCCCTGGGGAGGGGCTACCCGCTCATCGAGCCCCCCAGGCAGAAGGAGGCTGGCTGTGATCACCCGAGAGCAGATCCCCACTGTGCTGGACCACCCGGTCTACGACACCAACCACAACAAGATCGGCGACGCCCGGCACATCTTCCTCGACGACGTCACCGATGAGCCCGAATGGGTCAGCGTGAAGACGGGCCTGTTCGGCACCAGTGAATCGTTCGTCCCCATCCATGACGCCGCCATGGTCGAGGACCATCTTGAGGTCCCCTACGCCAAGGACACGGTCAAGGACGCGCCCCATGTGGACGTCGACGCCGGCGGCCACCTCTCCGAGCAAGAGGAACACCGCCTCTACGACTACTACGGCATCGACTGGGACGCGGCCTGGCAACAGGCCACTCGCCCCGGTGCCGGGAAGACCGCCCCCGCCACCGGTGACGCGATGACGCGGTCGGAAGAGCAGATGCATGTCGGTACCGAACGCCGCGAGGTCGGCCGCGTACGGCTGCGCAAGTACGTGGTCACCGAAGAGCAGCAGCAGACCATCCCCGTGCGCCACGAGGAGGTCCGCGTGGAGCGGGAGCCGGTCACCGACGCCAACCGCGGGGAAGCCATGGCCGGCCCGGAGATCTCCGAGGCCGAGCACGAGGTCACCCTGCACGAGGAGCGGCCGGTGGTGGAGACCAGGGCCGAGCCCAAGGAACGGGTCCGCCTGACCACCGACGAGCGCACCGAGGAAGAGACCGTCAAGGGAAAGGTCCGCAAGGAACGCATCGAAACCGAAGGCACCGACGAGGGCGACGACCGCCGCTGATCGCGGACATCAAAAACAGCGCGCCAGTAGTGGAGGCCCTTGCCCCGGGATGGCGCCAGGGCCTCCATACGCGTACTCGGGGGAACGTTTCATGCACGCGTCACCTGCACAACGACGACTGCTCCACCGGGTCACGTACGGCCAGCGGCCAGTCACCGGATGACGGGCGGTAGGCGCACCAAGGCGCCCGCAAGCCTACCGGCTGATCGGCCACCGGTCGTCCCAGCAGGCCCAGGATCACCTCCGCTGACCCGCCACCGCTCACCCCCGCAGGCCCAGGACCATGGCAGGCCACGGGATGCGGGCTTGCGGCGGGATACACCAGTCAGCCGGGGGAAGCGGAGGGTGCCATGCTCGGTGCACACCGTTGGGAGCGGCAGCAGGTCCGCCGGATCGCTTCATGGGATTCGCCATGGGTCCGGCGTGGGCTGCCTGTCGTGGAATCCGCAGCCGAGCGCACCAGACTATGGTGGGGCGCTGCGGCGCTGATGGCCGCCCTCGGGGGACCGGCCGGCCGCACCGCCGCGGTGAGGGGACTCGTCAGCATGGGGCTGGCGGAACTGTTGTCCAACACTGTCGCCAAGCAGCTTGTCCGCCG
Organism: Streptomyces sp. 8N706; assembly: GCF_052245415.1. NCBI lineage: Bacteria > Bacillati > Actinomycetota > Actinomycetes > Kitasatosporales > Streptomycetaceae > Streptomyces > Streptomyces sp. 8N706. The sequence continues at coordinate 65,440 of NZ_JBQQBW010000008.1, forward strand.
TCGCAGGCCGCCTGCCCACCTGCTCCACCACGCCGACGTCCGGCGAAGGCCGGCCAGCTCGTCCTTCCCCTCCGGGCACACCGCGGCAGCCACAGCTTTCGCCACCGCGGTCGCCCGCCACTCCCCCTGGTGGGGAGCCGCCGTCGCCGTACCAGCCACCATGGTCGCCGTGGAACGTCTCCACACCGGAGCCCACTACCCCAGCGACGTCACCGCCGGAACAGCCATCGGGCTGGCCAGCACCTGTCTGACCCACCAAACACACTGGCTCTCCGCATCCCGGTCGCTCGAAATGTCTGCTTCCTTGGGGAGGGTCGGAGCTCAGGCTGCTGGTTTCGAAGAGGTGCACTCGGGACGCTGAGTGCCGGTTAGTGGCGATGTCCCGCCGTCGATCGATGGTCTGTTCGCAGACGTCCGGCCTGCATCAACCGCCCTCGGTGCGGTTGTGGGACCCATGTGAGACCGGAGCGTGGGTAACGGTGCGTCAGATTCCATTATGTGAGACAGCCTCGTGAGGTGCTCGTCGTCGACGCCTGTGTTGTGATGACCAGTAGCGGCGTGGATCATGATTCGCCTGAGGGGCCGGCCTCCGTCGTAGGGAGGGCTGAGCAGGATCGCGGTGGGAACGCGCGCTGCGTTTCGGGTTACCTACCCGGCACATGGCTGCCCGCGTCGGGCCGATCGGCCGGGTTAGGCTCCCACGCATGTGTCTCGAAGGTATCGCCAAGTCCAGCCACATGCCGGGATGGCGTCCCGCCGGGGAGGCCGGCCTCTTGCGTGTGGGACCGTTGCACGTATGTCGCACGGCCACCCGTAGAAACGCGGTTTCGTTCGGTGCCAGCCGGACTCCCGGACCGCAGTGGATCTGAAGACTCCAGATCATCGACGCCGATCACCGTGTCTGACTAGCAAAAACGCCGTTCCCTCCCTGTGGGAGGAGAAGCGGGGTGCCCCGTTACCTTCTTCGTGGCCCCGAAACGGGGCTCCTGGCCTCCGGGCCCGGCATGACTGTTGCCCCCTGTCGAGCGGGTGACCTGGGGGGTGGTGTCACCGGGCCCGAGGGTACCGACTGACCGCTGATGAGAGGCCCGGCCGCCATCCTGGCTCGGCGCAATGCCGGGCCGGTTGCGGATGGCAGGTCTGCGTAACGTTTGGATGCGCGCATACGGTGCCACGCCCGAGGCCGGGCGGACACAACCACCCTCGGAGGGTGCGGTGCTCGACACCAGCGAGATCGCGGTCTTCCTCGGCCTGGACGTCGGCAAAGGCGACCACCACGGGCACGGCCTGAGCGCCGCGGGCAAGACCGCCCTCGACAAGCGGCTGCCCAACAGCGAACCCAGACTGCGGGCGGTCTTCGAGAAGCTGAGGGCCAAGTTCGGCCCGGTGCTCGTCATCGTGGACCAGCCGGCCTCGATCGGTGCCCTGCCGCTGACCGTGGCCCGGGAGGCCGGCTGCCACGTCGCCTACCTGCCCGGGCTGGCAATGCGGAGGATCGCCGACCTCCACCCCGGCGAGGCCAAGACCGACGCCCGCGACGCCCGCGTTATCGCCGACGCCGCCCGCACCATGCACCACACCCTGCGCGCCCTCGACCTCGCCGACGAGACCGCCGCCCAGCTGACCATGCTCGTCGGGTTCGACCAGGACCTCACCTGCGAGGCCACCCGCACCTCCAATCGGCTGCGCGGCCTGCTCACCCAGTTCCATCCGTCACTGGAGAGGGTCCTGGGCCCGCGCCTGGACCACCCCGCCGTCACCCACCTGCTCGAACGCTTCGGATCCCCCAGGCCCTGCGCAAGGCCGGCCGCCGCCAACTGATCAACCTGATCCGCCCCACGGCCCTGCGCATGGCCGAGCGCCTGGTCAACGACATCTTCGACGCGCTCGACGAACAGACCGTTGTCGTACCCGGCACCAGCACCCTCGACGGCCGATGCGACGTCGGCGAGCGTTACACCCTCGAGGATCTCGCGCACGTTGGACCGAAGTGCGATCCACAGGGGGAGCAGCGACTGGGCGGGGCCGGTGTAGGACAGGTCCGGGGGGCGGACCCCGCGCACCGAGACCAGCGGTCCGTCCACGACGCGGATGACGTCGGCGATGCTGATGGACTCGGCGGGCTTGGCCAACCGGTAGCCGCCGTTGCCGCCGCGCTGGCTGAGGACGAGACCGTCCCGGCGCATGTCGTTCAGGATGCTTTCGAGAAATTTGTGTGGGATGTCCTGGGCGGCAGCGATGGCCTCGGCCTTCAGTGGCCCCCATCCCGTGACGCAGCGAGCTGCAGCGCGGCACGTACCGCGTAGTCCGCCCTGGCTGAGATCCGCATGTGCGCATTATCCCGTACGGCTTCGGTCGGTGTCCGCTGCGGTCGGGCCGCCGGGCAGGGGCAGGGTGTCCCCGCCCGGCGGCCGAAGGGCCGAGGCTCAGGCCGCGGCGGGGGTGTAGTGGGTGGCGTCGTCGCCCTCGAGGACGTGGCTGAGTGTGCCGTCGATGCCGGCGGGGACGTCGCCCGCGACGGTCACCCGGTGCAGCAGGCGCGGCAGGTCGCCGTAGTCGTCGGGGGCGTAGTGCTGGGTGATGCGGTTGTCGAACAGGACGAGATCGCCCGGCGTCCAGGCCACGCGCACGATGTTCTCGGGCCGGGTGACGTAGGACTGGAAGATGCGGAGCAGGTCGCGGGAGTCGGAGGGGCCGAGGCCGACGATGCTCTGGGCGAAGCCGCCGATGAACAGCCCGCGCTCGCCGGTCTCGGGATGGACGCGGACGACCGGGTGGGCGGTGCGGTACTTCCGTGAGACGAACTGCTTGCGGTGCTCGGCGGCCTTCTCGTCCTTCGGAGCTGCGTAGTCGTAGTCGTTGGTGTGGACCGCCCACAGCTTGTCCGCCAGTTCGCGCAGCGGGTCGGGCAGGTCCCGGTACGCGGCGGCCGAGTTGGCGATGAGGGTGTTGCCGCCGTAGGGCGGCACCACGATGCTGCGCAGCGTGGACGCCTTCGGGGGTGTACGGACGAAGGTGACGTCCGTGTGCCAGTGGTTGGCGCGGATGCCCTCGTCGCCGTCGACGGACAGGATCTGGGGCTGGCCACCGACGGAGGGGACGGTGGGGTGCGCGGTGGTGAGCTCGCCGAAGAGGGAGGCGAAGCGCAGCTGGCCCGCGTCGTCGAGCTGCTGGTCGCGGAAGACCAGCGCCTTGTGTTCCAGGAGCGCAGAGTTGATCTCGGTGACGACGGCGGGGTCGAGGTCGGCGGAGAGATCCACGCCGAGGATCTCGGCGCCGATACGGCCGCCGATCCTGCGGACGTCGAAGCCGGTGCTGGTGGTCATGTGCGGCTGTCCTTTCGGGAGGTGATCAGCGGGGAGGTGATCGGTCGGGAGGTCATCAGGAGGTGATGGGCAGGGAGGTTCTCCTGGACCCCGGCGGTCCGAGGGGAGGGCCGACGGCCCGCAGTGCGCCAGGTGTGCGGCCTTGTCCCCAGCCGATGTGCCGGCGGTAGCTGCCGAGCAGGCCGGTACGGTCCAGGTGCTCCTCGTCCCGGGCGGTGGAGTCATCGGGCAGCGGGCGGGTGAGGGGCACGACGTACAGCGCGTCGGCCGGGCAGTTCGCCTCGCACTGGAAGCAGGTCTGGCAGTCGTCGCGGCGGGCGAGCACCGGGATGCCGTCCTCGCCCCGGTCGAAGACGTTGGTCGGGCAGACCTTGATGCACTTGTCGCAGGTGATGCAGCGTTCCGCCGAGACCAGTTCGATCACGAAGCCACCTCCAGTGGTGCGGCCGGTGCCGCCGATGTGGTCGGCGCGGTCGTCAGGGGCTCGGTGCGGGTCCACACCCGGTCGAGGCCACCCGTGACGATGCTGTGGTGCTGCCCGGGGTCCTGCGACGGGAAGTCGAGGCGTTTGGCCATGCCGCGGGTCTCGGTGCGCGCGAGCGCCGCGGCGTACATCCAGCGGGCGTGCGCCGCCATCGCCGCTGCCTGCCGGGCCCGTACGGTGTCCCCGCCCTCGGCCTGCAGGGAGGCGCGCGACTCCTCCCAGACGCTGTCGAGCACCTCCAGTGAGGCGGCGAGCCGGTCGCCGTGGCGGAGATAGTTCTTCTCGTACGGCAGCACTTCCCACTGGACCGCGGTGACGACCTCGCGGAAGGCGTCGGCAGGACCCGGTGCCCCGGTGGGCCGGAGCCCGGCTCCGCCCGCGGCCACCAGGCGCCTCGTACCGGCGCCGACGCCGAGTGAGCGGGCGTGACGGACCGCGCCCCGGCCCGCCCAGGTGCCGGAGGAGATGGCCCACGCGGCGTTATGACTCCCGCCGCCGGTGAAGCCGCCGCAGATCAGCTCACGGGTCGCCGCGTCCCCGGCCGCGTACAGGCCAGGAACAGTGGTGGAGCAGTCGTGGCCGGTGATGCGGATGCCGCCGGTGCCGCGCACCGTGCCCTCGGCGAGGAGCGTGACGGCGAAACGCTGCGTGAAGGGGTCGATGCCGAGCCGGTCGAAGGTGAGGAAGAAGTTCGGCTGGGCCAGCCGCATCGCCTGCCGGGCCGCCGCGTCCGCCCGGTCGAGGCGGCAGTACACCTTCTCGCTGAGCAGCGTCCTGGCGATCACGGACCGGCCGCCCTGGCTGGCCGCACCCTCCAGGACCGTGCCGTCCTCGCGGTAGAAGGTCGCGAAGGAGTAGAACGCGGTCTTGGTAACGGAGGTGCCCTCGGGCGCGATGCCGTACGCGTTGGAGAACTCCATCCCGGACAGCTCCGCGCCCACCTCGGCGGCGAACAGCGCACCGTCCCCGGTGTTGACGTCGCAGCCCAGCGCGCCGCTGAGGAACGCGCAGCCGCCGGTGGCCAGGACGACCGCCCCGGCGCGCACCCGGTACGGCTGCCCGGCCTGGCGCCGGTGGCCCCTGGCCCCGGCGACCGCGCCGGAGGGGTCGGTGAGCAGCTCGGTGACCGGGCTGTGGTCGAGGATGCGTGCCCCGGCCCGCTGGACCCGGATCCGCATCCGGCGCATGTACTCCGGTCCCTGCAGCCCGTTCCTGAGCTGCCTTCCGTCCGGCCCTGTGGGGAAGGGGTAGCGTCCGGCCGCCGCCAGCTCGTTCACACCGGCGTACGTCTGGTCCAGCACCCGGGCCATCCAGCGCCGGTCGGCCAGATATCCGCCCAGTGCCTCCCGGCTCGCCATGGCCGCCTCGCGCGCGGCGGGCTCCGGGGGGACGTACCAGACGCCGGTACCGGCCGAGGCGGTGGCGCCGCTGGTGCCGCAGTAGCCCTTGTCGGCGAGGACGACGTCCGCTCCGTCCTGGGCCGCCTTGAGCGCGGCCCACGTGGCCGCGGGGCCGCCGCCGACCACCAGGACATCCGTGGTGAGTTCGAGTCCGGTCATGCGGGCACTCCCTCTGCTGCGGCCGCCGCGGACAGCCGGTTGGCGGGGCGGGCCAGGCCGTAGTGTTCGCGCAGGGTGCGGCCGGTGTACTCGGTGCGGAACAGGCCGCGTTGCTGCAGGATCGGTACGACGTGGTCGACGAAGTCCTCCAGGCCGCCTGGGTAATAGCCGATGACGGCCTTGATAGGGGCGTGGCGCGAGGCGAGCTTCACGACTGCGCCGTTGAACGCGCCGCCGAAGTCGATCTGGCCCGTGGCCGCGGACTGGATGTCCTGCGGCCCGCTGATGGTGTTGCCGACCCACTTCAGCTTCACGTCCTCCAGATAGCCGAGGTCCTCGGCCAACTCGGGCAAGGTGACCGGGCCCGCCCAGCCCTGGTACCGGAGCGTCTTGGTCTGGCCCTTGCCGGAGTTGGCTCCGGTTGCGGTGGTGCCGCAGCTCACGGCCACCGCCGAAAGACCGAGCAGAGAAGGGAACTGGCGTCGGGTCGATGCCGTAGTGGCCATGGAAAGGTCCTGTCCAAACGGGTGGGGACTGACGTGGAATCGGCGAACGTGCTTCGTGAAATGGCGAGAAGTGACGACTGGAGAGGTTCTTTGGCGTGAAGAGGCGCCTGCCGAAAGGGGGTGCGCAGAGTGCTCGGCGGTTGGGCGCGGGCAAGGCACACCGAAAGGGGAAAGAGACCGGAATGCCCGCGAGGAATCAGTGATCTACGGCAAACAGCGGCATAGTCGTAGCAGCCGACTGTGAAAAGGAGCGGGAGAGAGCAGCGCCGGTCAGCGGGTCCAGCGGCCGACGGTACAGATGGCGCTGGCCTGACGTCGCAGATCGACGTGCAGGCACTCGGCGAGGTTCTCAGACTTGCTCACATTCAAGAGAGTTGCAGCGAAATCCAGCCAAGTCAATGTCGCTGCACGTGCGTCTCATATTCTCAACCGTCCGACATGTGAGTGAAGTGCGGCGTTCACAATTGCCTGGATGTCAGGTGGCGTGGCGACTGCCGCTCCTGTCGAGCCGGTCGTCGGGGGGATAAGAGGCCAATTCATTGTGGAGCATGCGCCGTTACTGATCCGGCCCTGTGGGCGCGCACGGTCAGACGGGCAGGACGAACGGAGGGTGTGCACCGTTGAGGAAGTAGTCCCCGGGCACCTCGCGTTTCATCCGCCGTGCGCGGCGAAGGGTATCTGTGCGGAGTGCTCTACGCCGGGTTCACCCGCCGGGTGCGACCACAGCCCGTCCTGGCGGAGCAGGGGCAGGACGCCTTCGCCGAACCAGTACGCCTCCTCCAGGTGCGGATAGCCGGAGAGGACGAACTCCTCGATGCCGAGCGCGTGATATTCGCGGATAAGTTCGGCCACCTCCTGGTGGCTGCCGACCAGGGCGGTGCCGGCGCCGCCGCGGACCAGGCCGATGCCTGCCCAGAGGCCCGGGTGGATCTCCAGCCGGTCGCGGCTGCCGCCGTGCAGGGCGAGCATGCGCTGCTGGCCCTCGGACTCGCTGCGCGAGAGTCCGGACTGGACGGTGCGTACGGTCTGCTCGTCGATACCGTCCAGCAGCCGTCGCGCCTCGGCCCAGGCGGCCTCGGAGGTGTCGCGGGTGATGGTGTGCAGCCGGATGCCGAAGCGTACGGTGCGGCCATCACGGGTGGCGGCCGCGCGCACGCGCGAGATCTTCTCGGCGACCTGGGCGGGCGGCTCGCCCCAGGTGAGGTAGACGTCCGTGTGCCGGGCGGCGACCTGCAGGGCGGCGGGGGAGGAGCCGCCGAAGTAGATGGGCGGTACGGGGTCGGGCGTGCGTGCCAGGCGGGCGCCTTCCACCTGCAGGTGTTCACCGACGGCATCGACCGTACGGCCCTGCCACAGCTCGTGGACGATCTGCAGGAACTCGCCAGTGCGTGCGTAGCGGGCCTCCTTGCCGAGGAAGTCGCCGTAGGCGCGCTGCTCGTGGCTCTCGCCGCCGGTGACGACGTTCAGCAGCAGCCGACCCCCGGTCTGCCACTGGTAGGTGGCGGCCATCTGGGCGGCGAGGGTGGGGGAGAGGAAGCCCGGGCGGAAGGCGACGAGGAACTTCAGCCGCTCGGTCTCGCGCGCGACCATGGCGGTGGTGAGCCAGGCGTCCTCGCACCAGGCGCCGGTGGGGGTGAGCGCGCCCTCGAAGCCGAGCTGTTCGGCGGCGCGGGCGATCTGGCTGAGATAGCCGACCGTCGGCGGCCGGTCACCTCCCGCGGCGGTGACGTCGGTGCCGTGGCCGCCGCCGACGACATGGCGGCTATCACCATTGGTGGGCAGGAACCAGTGGAAGGTCAGGGACACGGAGTTCTCCATAAGTCAGAAGCCGGGGAGCCGGAACGCCAGAGGCCGGGAGCAGAAGTCCAAGCCGGTGGTCCGGAGTGTGCGATGTGGGCGGGTGTCAGAGCAGGCCGTGCCGGGGCGGCCGGGTGCCGTTCAGGACGTAGCGGCCGATGTGCTGGACCTTCCAGCGCGCCGGGTCGTGCAGGGTGTGGGTGCGCGCATCGCGCCAGTGGCGGTGCAGATTCAAGCCGTCCAGGGCGGAGCGGGTCCCCGCGAGCTCGAAGAGGGCACTGCTCGTCTCGACGGCTGCCGCTCCCGCCTGCACCTTTGCTGCGGCCACGGCGATCGAGGCCTCGGCGGCCGTGTCATCGGTCAGCCCTTTGGCGGCCGCGTCGACCGTGCGGGCCGCGGAGGCCAAGAGCGCCTCCGCCGCCCGCACCTGGACGGAGAGTTCGCCGAAGCGCTGGATGAGCAGCGGATCCTCGGCCGCGGTCTCCAGGCCGCTCTCGAACCAGGGGCGGCTCCGCGTCCGTACGAACTCGGCTGCCTCCGCCAGCGCCCCGGCGGCGATCCCGGCATCGATGGCCGCGTGCAGCAGCTGAGCCACCGCACCGTGCAACTGCGGCCCGCGGAAGGTGAGATGGTGCGGGACGACGCGATCGGCCGGCACCACGACCCGGTCCAGGCGCACCGTGCCGCTGGCCGTGGTGCGCTGGCCCATGCCGTCCCAGTCGTCCAGCACCGTCACCCCCGCCGCGCCCCGCGGGACGTACGCGACGTACAGCTCACCGTCGTCCGCGGCGCGCGCCAGGACGGGGATCCAGTCGGCGAACAGAGCCCCGGTGGCATAGTGCTTCACGCCGGTCAGCAGGTACGAGCCGTCGTCCTGCGGCCCCAGCCGAGTGCGGATGTCCTGGACGTGCCGGGTCCCCTTCTCCGACTGCGCGTTGCCGAACCGCCGCCCGGCCAGCACCTCGCCGAAGAAGAACTCCTGCTGTGCCGGACTCCCCTGCCTGCGCAGCACATGGACGTACACGAAGTGGCTCTGCGGGATCTGCGCCAGGCTGGCATCCGCGGTGGCCAGCAGCCGGAAGACCTCGGCCAGGGTGGCTGCCGGTACGTCCGCGCCGCCGTGTGCCGCCGGGACAGTGATGCCGAGCAGGCCGCTGGCGGAGAGCCGGCCGAGTTCCTCGAGCGGGAGCCGCCGTTCCGCGTCCCGGCCTGCGGCGCCGGGACGGAAGGACTCAGTCAGCTCGGCGGCGGTCGCGAGCGCTTCCTCGCCGTTCGCGATCACCCGTACCGGGGCGCCCTGGAGCTTGGTCACGCCGCCGCCTCCAGCGCCTCTCGACCGCCGAGTGCGGCGGAGAACTGGTCGACGACCTGCTCGAGCGCCTCCCGGGTGCCGGGCTCGATGACGACACCGTCCTCCTGCACGGTGATGTGCTCGTCCAGCACGAACCAGCCCTGCGTGATGTGCGCGGCGCCCATGGAGGAGAGCACTGGCCGCAGCGCGTAGTCGATCGCCAGGACGTGTGCGGTGCTCCCGCCGGTTACCAGCGGCAGCACAGTCTTGCCCGTCAGCGCGTACTGCGGCAGCAGGTCGAGCAGCGACTTGAGCAGCCCCGAATACGCGGCCTTGTAGACCGGGCTGCCGATGACCACCCCGTCGGCCCGGCGGAAGAGCTCCGTGGCACGGACGATCGCCGGATGCCCGAAGTCGGCGTGCAGCAGCGCCTCGGCCGGCAGCGTACGGACGTCCAGCGGGATCACTTCGTGTCCCTGCGCAGTGAGCCGGGAGTCGAGGTCACGGAGGAGGCGGGCTGTGCGGGAGGTTGCGGAGGGGCTGCCGGAGACGGAAAGGACGGTGGACATCAGAGATCACCTCGGGGAGAGGGAAGGGGAGGACGGGGTGTCAGGCACGGGCGGGGGCGAGGGGGCGCGGCTGCTCCTCGGGCAGCCGGTCTTCCAGCTCCCGTACGAGCGGCAGCACGCGGCGGCCGAAGTACTCGACCTCCTCCTGGTAGTGGAGGAAGCCGAGCAGGAGCAGGTCGACGCCCAGCTGCTTGTACGCGACGATGCGCTCGGCGATCTGTTCCGGCGTGCCGATGAGGCCGGTGCGGAAGCCGTCGTTGTACTGGACCAGGTCCTCGAAGGAGGAGTCCTGCCACATGCCCTTGCTGTCGGCGGTGGACTTCCCCGCCTGCCGCACGGCGTCGCGGAAGCCGTGCACGGCCTCGGTGTCGGCCTTGGCGACGATCTCGCGGAGGGTCTCGCGGGCCTCGGCCTCGGTGTCGCGGGCGATGAGGAAGCCGTTGAGGCCGAAGCGGGGCGGCGTGGTGCGCCCGGCGGCCTCGGCGGCGGCGCGGACGTCCCGCAGCTGCTCCTCGACCCCGGCGAAGTCCTTGCCGTTGGAGAAGTACCAGTCCGAGACCCGCCCGGCCATCGCGCGGGCGGCCGTGGAGTTGCCGCCCTGGAAGATCTCCGGGTGCGGGCGGGCCGGGGAGCCCAGGGGCTTCGGCTTGAGGGAGAAGTTGCGGATCCGGTAGAAGTCACCGGCCAGCTCGGCGTGGTCCTCCGTCCAGATGGCGCGCAGCGCGCGGATGAACTCCTCCGAGCGGCGGTACCGCTCGTCGTGCTCCAGCCACGGCTCGCCCAGCGCCGTGAACTCACCCTTGAACCAGCCCGACACCACATTCACGGCGAACCGGCCGCCGGACAGCTGGTCCGCAGTGGCACCCAGCTTGGCCAGCACACCGGGGTGCCACAGCCCGGGGTGCACGGCGGCGATCACCTTCAGCCGCTCCGTCGCCAGCAGCAGCGCCAGGCTGAAGCTCGTCGACTCGTGCTGGTACTCGGCGCCGTAGCTGGCCATGTAGCGGACCTGGCTCAGCGCGTAGTCGAAGCCGTTGTTCTCGGCGAGCCGGGCCAGCTCGCGGTTGTAGTCGTAGCCCCAGTCGGTGCGTTGCTCGATCTTGCTCGTGACCAGGCCGCCGCTGACGTTGGGAACCCAGTAGGCGAAACGTACGGGATCGGACACAGTGAACTCCTAGGAGAGCGCGAAGAATTGATGGTGGGGCCGCGCGCAACCAGGCGGCGCGGAAACGGGAGCGCGCAGAGTTACCCGGGCCCGGCGGGCCGGAAACGGAATTCTGCGGAGATTGCACGAACCTGCAATGCGCCGTTCACAAAAAGGCGCTGCGGCGCGCGGTCGGGGGCCTGAAGCGCCCGAGCAGGTGCGCCGTCGTCACAGGTCAGCGGCGGCAACACACGGCACTGCAGATGCGCGCCAGATCTACGTGGCGGCGCCGCGTGAGTGTCTCGTTCCGCTGCAACATGCACCCCAGTCTATGGCCGAATTCGCGCAGTCAGGGAGTCGGTATTCGCGAAGCGCTGATAGGGTTTCCCTCGCACCGGGAGAGAGGTTTCCGTGCGAATTGAACAGCTGGAATACATAGCCGCCGTCACCCGCCTCGGATCTCTTCGCCGTGCCGCCGAATCGCTCCACGTCTCCCAGCCTGCGCTCAGCGAGACCGTGCGGAACCTCGAGCGCGAGCTCGGGGTGGACCTCCTCGACCGGCGCCGCTCCGGCGCCCGTATCAGCGACGAGGGCCGTGAGCTGCTGCCGCACATCCTCGGCGTGCTGGACGCCGTCGACCGGCTGCGCCGTGCCGCCGATGACCAGCACCTCACGAGCCGGATGGTCCGCCTCGGCACGGTCAACACCGCCACGGTTCCTCTGCTGGTGCCTACCGTCCGTGAGTTCCGCACCAGCCATCCGCACACCCAGGTCGAGATCGTCGGCGCCCAGCAGGACGCCATCCACCGCGGGCTGCTGGAGGGCAGCTTCGACCTGGGCCTCGTCAACCACCTGGAAGGCGACGACCCGAACCCCGACGTCCACACCACCGAGCTGCTGCGCGGGCGCCCGGTCGTCTGCCTCCGCGCCGACAGCCCGCTCGCCGCCCTCGACGAGGTCGACGTCGACGATCTGCTTGGCGAGCCGCAGATCGTGATGCGTTCCGGCTACGTCATGCACCGCTTCCTGCACCGTCTCCTCGACGGACGCACCCCCTCCTTCTCGTACTCCACAGACGGCGCCGAAATGGGCAAGTTGATGGTCGCCGAGGGAATGGGCGTTACGGTGCTTCCCGACTTCAGCGTCGTCGGCGATCCGCTGGAGCGGCGCGGCGTGATCACCCACCGCCCGCTGGCCGGCGATACCACCGCCGTCCTCCTGGTCCTCCAGCGCAGCCGCACGGGCTCCACCCCGCGCGCCGCGCGTGACCTGCACGAGCTCTTCGTGCGACGCGCCGCCGCGTACCGTGGCCAGCGGCAGAGCCGGGAGGCCCGGGCGGTTTCGTGAAGCTGCCATGATGGGGTATTGAACAGCAGCATCCGGGGGGACCTGCGCCGGCCCAGCACGGCCACCGCGCGCTCGCGCGCCGCGAGACCTGCGACGGGTGGGCCCGACGAAGCCGCGGTTCAGCACAACGCATTCCGTGACCCGAGACAAATTGTCTCAGTGCGCAGGCTGGAACAGCCGCTGGGAGTTGCGCAGGACGTGCCCGGCCACCTTCCTGCCGAGTGTGACTCCGGCCTCGTCGGCGGACCGGGTGTGGATGCCTGAGAAGATCCGCGCGTCGGTGTTCTCGGCCGTCAGTTGGTGCCAGCTCGTGTACGTGCGGGTAACGCCCGGCGCAGTGGGGCTGGTCAGCTCGAACGGCGCGGTCCGTGGCCCGACAAGGGCGCCCAGCACGCGTTCCGCCGCCCCTGCGTACGTGTTGTGGCCACTCGGGTAGTCCGGGTGGGCCGGAGTGGTGTGCAGCGGTGTCCACTCGGGGTCCGGGTCGATGTTGCCCGTGCGGATCGCGGTGACCGGACGCCAACGCTGGTGGGCGTACTTGCTGTCGGAGGTGGCGATCTGCGTGTCGACCAGCGCCACGTGGAACAGCGCCACGAGCCTGGCCCGCTCGGGGGTGGACTTCGGTGACCGGGCCAGCGCGACCCGCAGCGGTTCCGTGTAGAGGGTCAGCGAGGAACCGGACCAGAAGTCGGCCGTCTCGGTCTGCTGCTCGGTGCGCTCCGTACTGTCCAGCGGGCCGTACGCACGCACCTCGGCCAGCTCCGACCGGTAGCGCTCGGAGTCCAGTGCGGGCGGCGGGCCAAGGCGGAACTGGTCGGCGCGCTGGAGCAGGAATGGCTTGGCGAGGCGATTGCCGTACTGCGTGGCCGGGGCGTTCGCGGGAGGCGTCGGCTGCCAGACGCCAGGGGCCGGTTGCGGCACCGGGAAGGGTGCATTCACCGATGCCGGGTCGAGACCGTCGCCCTCCCTCGATTCCAGTACGAGCCGCGCCTGGCGCTCGCCGGCGGCCACACCCCGGTCCTCGGCCGGGCCGTCCGGAATCGCATCCAGGGTGCGGGCCAGCGCGGCATCCAGCTGTTCGGCGCGGTCGGGCGCCACGGTGACCAATGAGTGGTGCACCGCGGCGGCCAGCGCCGCGTCCTGGTAGTCACTACGGTTGCCGACGTCCGCGGGGACCTTCCGCGTGGCCCGCGCCGCCGCCAGCCAGCTGATCGCCCACGTACGGCTGTTGGTCACCTGGGTCGGCGCCCCGGACTCCGCGACCGTGTCGGCCGTGATGTCGTACCAGGCGAGTACTACAGCGCCACGTTCGTGGGCGGACGCGACGGGTGCCGCCGTGGCGGACGGGACCGCGGCGGAGACGGCCAGCAGCACGGTGGCACCGAGGGCCGTCAGGACAGGGCGGGATCCGAGCGTGCCCATATGCTTTCCTTCACAGTCGGGTTGGGGCTCACGGATGGCCTCCCCATTGGGGTCGAGGCCGGTCCCATGAGGGTGAATCGAGGCCTTTCCGCCGTCGAGCGGAAATCTCCGTAAGCGCACGTCAACTGATGGAATCAGAGAGGGAGTATCGACAGCGACTGGCTGGGAGCTTCGGCTGGGGGCCGTCGCGCGACTTTCGTTCGCACGTTGCATTGAGAAATAGAGAAGCAACAAAACGGCTGTTATTGCCGGAGCGCCTTGAACCCAACTCGCCGCGGTCGACAGGGAAAGCGGTGTGGCGGCTCCACGGCGAGGGCAGCCAGGGCGGCGAAGCCGGTACGCCCCGCGCGGCCGCCCGCGACCTGCATGAGCTCTTCGAGCGCCGGGCCGCCGCGTACAACCGCTCGGTCGGCGGTGCCAGATGAGACGACTGCTACCAGCCGCGCCGGTGGTGAGTGCCGGAGCGGGCCGGGGACGGCAGGTAGCCGGAGCGCAGGCGGGTCACCAGTTCACGGCGCAGATCCCGGTCCTCGTCCGTCTCCACCGGAGTATCGAGCTGGACGATGTCCACCCCCGCCGCGCGCAGCAGGCCGATCCGGTGGGCGACGTCGGTCGGTGATCCGACGAAGGCCGCGGCGATCGAGTGGCGGATGTACGCGGAGACCTGACCCGCGTCCGGCCCGGGTCCGTATCGGCCGCGTTCGCGGTCCCGGTCCAGCTGGACGGCCTCCTGCCAGCGGGAACTGCCCGGTCCCGCGGTCAGGCGCAGGGCGTCCCGGCGGATCTGCTGCCCCGACGAGGATGCCGACCAGGCCGAGCGCCGACACCGACAGGCCGAAGCGCTGTACGAGTAACGCTCCGAGGAAGGTGTACGCGCCCAGATGGGCCGCATGGAAGAGCCGAGGAGGCGGACGATGCCCGCCCGGGACAGGGCGAGCAGCTCGCGCAGCCGGAACCCGGGCGGGCCCGACGCCAGGAAGCTGAAGAAGCCGTGCCACCAGCCGTCGAGGCCCTCGGCGAGCGAGCGGGCGGTGAGACAGCCGGAGGCGACGAGGCGGGGCAACTGGCCGTAGACGGACAGCAGGGCGAGGAAGGCGCCGAGGTCTGCGCTGTGGGCGGAGTCCTGGCGGCGGGTGACGTCCCGGTCGATGTGGGTGCGCAGATGCTCCTGCAAGGCGTCGGCATCCGGGAAGGCCAGGTCCGCCAGCGGGCGGTCGAGGGCTTCGTAGTCCAGCCGGTCGGCAGGGTCGGGCACCGCGGCGGCGACAAGGGCGTCCATGTCGTCGGAATACCAGTCGAGGCGGTCGTAGGCGGGGAGGAAGTCCGGCCAGGGGAGGGCGGTGCGTTCGGGGTGGGCGTGGAACAGCTCGTGGTAGTGGCCAAAGCCGATCTCCTTGGCCATCAACGGCCATACGTCGCGGCGCAGATCGAGCGGGCGGCCGTCGGCGAGCAGGGCGTCGACGGCTTCGGGCCCGAAGTGGCGTGGCAGCGGCGGGCGGGGACCCTGGAGCCGGTAACCGGTCTTGGAGTGGTACGGCACGCCGCGCCGTGACCCGACATGGAGGACGGGTTCGTGGCCGGACGGGCGGTAGGTGAGACTGCCGTCGGCCTCCCGGTGATACGTGCCGCCGCGCCCTTCGGTCAGCAGCACCATCAGATCGATGAAGGCGAGCCCGAAGCCGCGCACGATGACGTGCTCACCTGGTCGCAGGCCCGACAGATCGGCGTCGGAGGAGAACTCCGGCGGTAGGTGGAACCGGTGGTGGCGGCGGGCGAAGTCGGCCAGTCCGTGGTGCTCTGCCCCAGGCGCCGAGCCCAGATGCCCCTGGGCGAGGACGACGGCGTCGGCGGTGAGGTGAGCGCCGCCTGCCAGGTACACCCGTTGGGCCCCGCCGGCTGGACCGGTGACGGCCGTTGCGGTGGCTGGATGCCATTCGACGGTGACGGACGAGGGCAGTTCGGCCAGGCCCTCCGGAACACCCAGTCCAGGTAGGCGCTCTGGGCGCGCCGGGTGGGGAAGTCGGCGGGGTCCAGGTCGCGCAACTCGGCGAAGACGTCCGGGTCGGTGGGCTCGGCGTACGGTGCGAAGCGCGGGCCGTGGCCGGAGAACTGGGCGGCCCACTCGGCCAGCGAGGGGCCTGGCCGTACCGGGCCCTCAATGGTGGACGCCTCGTCGGTGAATATCGTGACGTCCTCTGCCATGGAGTTCATCCGCAGCAGCGGGGACTGATCGTGCCGCCAGATCCTTCTCGGGCCGGGCGCATGCGGGTCCACCAGATGAATGCGCAACTTCCGCTCCTCGTCCCAGAGTTCGGGGGCGTTGGCGGCGATGCGCTCCAGCGCGCCTGTGGCACGCGGACCCGCGCCGACGATGACCAGGACGGCGTCGGGGACGGTCCTCACCGGTCTCCGCCGATCGCGGGGCGGGCGTCGGCCGCGGTTGCCGCGTGCAGCCGGGCGCGCAGAGCGAACAGGCGGACCCGGAGCCGTTGCACCGGGGTGGGTGGCAGTGTGCGGGCGGCGCCGCGCGCGTAGTACCGCTCAACATAGAACTGCCCTGCGCTGAGCACGGTGGTGACCGCGATGTACCAGAGGGTCGCGACCATGAGCAGCGGGATGACCTGGTACGTCTGGTTGTAGACCAGCTGCACCGAATACAGCAGGTCGTGCACGGCCAGCACGCTGACGATGCTGGTGCCCTTCAGGGTTCCGATCAGCATGTTCCCGGCGGTCGGCACGATGGAGCGCATGGCCTGCGGGATGACGATCCGGCGCAGCGTACGCCGTCGGCCGAGGCCGAGCGCCTGGGCGGCCTCGGTCTGGCCGGTGTCCACCGACAGGATGCCGCCGCGCACCACCTCGGCGGCGTAGGCGGCCTCGTGCAGGGTCAGGCCGATGACGGCGGTCAGGGTGGGGCCGAGCAGGTTCACTGTCTTGACGGTGACGAACTGCGGCCCGAAGGGGATGCCGAAGCCGAGCGTCGGGTAGAGGGCGCCGATGTTGAACCAGAACAGCAGCTGCACCAGCAGCGGGGTCGAGCGGAAGATCCACACATAACCCCAACTCAGCGACCGTAATGCCGCGTTGCCCGACAGCCGCATCACCGCCAGCGGGGTGCCCAGCAGAAAGCCGAGCACCATCACGGCACCGGTCAGCCACAAGGTCAGCAGCAGCCCGTCGAGCACGGCGCCCGTGGTGACATACCGGGCCACGACGTCCCACTGGAACGCCCGGTTGCGGAGGACGGAGTTGACCACCATGGCGAAGACGAGCAGCGCGGCGACAGCAGTCAACCACCGCCCGATGTGCCGGCGCGGCACGATCAGCGGCAGGTCGTCGTCGGCATCGGGGCCACCGGCCTTGGAACGTCCGGGGGATGGGACGGAAACGGATACGACGTCGGATGAGTTGACGTCGGAAGGCGAGACCATGGAAAGGCTCTCCGGGGGAGGGAGTCGCAGGCGTCGGTGACCACCCGGTGGCACGCGTACGCGGACACTGCGCGTACGGCGCGGCCGGGCCTCGGCGTCATCACGAGCAGCGCCGCGTCCCTCAACGCGGCCGGAGGGGCGTCCGCACGCAGCGGAGCCGATCCTCCATCGATCGTATGTGCCCACGGCGCGGATCTGTCAACCGGCATTCAGCAGGCACGGGAACCGGGCAGCGGAGGTCCGGTATCCGGGCGCTGGTTGACGTGAGGCGTTGTGTAATGCTCAATGGGTTGCATGAATGCTGAGCGGCGTCTGGTCACCCGTGACCACATCGACTTCGGTCGGGTGTGGTCCGCCGCGTGTTGCGCCTGACTCGGCAGCGGGCTGTCTGACCGGCCCTTCCCTCCCTCGGTGACCCCGTCGCGGGCCGAGTTCCCCCTTCGTATCACCGCCCTGTCCGCCCGCTGAACCGGCGTACGGACGGTCCTGCGAACGAGGACGCGCGCTGCCGCAGCCCATCACCCCGCCCAGGGGCCCATGCCCCGGCGTCATCACCCCTGCTTCTTCTCACCCCTTTGAACGGCCGTCATGCCTGGCCGTGCCAAGGGCCGCTCCGCCTTGCCCGCGGGCGGTCCACCCCTTGAGGTTCTGAGGAAAGGCCATCTCCCATGCCCGTGGAGTTCCTTGGCATCGCCGCCACCAACGACGGGTCGGAAACGACCCCTCGCTCCGGCGCCGCCTTCGACAAGCAGTACACCCTCCGGCTCGCCCGGGCACACGAGGAGCACGGCTGGGACCGGGTGCTGTTCGCGTACGGATCCGGATCGCCGGATCCCGCGCCGGCCGCCGCCTACATCGCGAGCAAGCTGGACACCCTGCAGATCCTGCTCGCTCACCGGCCCAACGTCTCGTACCCCACGTTCGCCGCCAAGACCTTGGCCACGCTCGACCAGATCAGCGAGGGCCGGCTGACCGTGCACTTCATCACGGGCGGCAACGACCACGAGCAGCAGCGCGAGGGGGACACCCTCACCAAGGACGAGCGCTACGCACGCACCCGCGAGTACATCCAGATCGTCAAGAGGATCTGGACCACCCACGAGCCCTTCGACCACAAGGGCGAGCACTACCGCTTCCACGACTTCGTGAGCGACGTCTTCCCCGTCCAGCAACCGAGGCCACGGGTCTCCTTCGGGGGATCGTCCCCGGCGGCGTACGCGGCCGGGGGCGCCGAGGCTGACATCTACTGCCTGTGGGGCGAGCCCCTGGAGAAGACCGCCGAGCAGATCGAAGCCGTGAAGGCCGCCGCGGCGGCCGCGGGCCGCACGGAGGTTCCCCGTATCCAGGTGGCCTTCCGTCCGATCATCGCCCCGACCGAGCAACTCGCCTGGGAGAAGGCCCACCGCACGGTCGGCGCCATCCGCGAACGGCGCGAAGCGGGCCTCGTACGGCACCGCCGAGGCGCCGCCCCGGAGAACACCGGCTCCCAGCGGCTGATCGCCATCGCCGAGGCCGGGGAGCGCTACGACCGCGCGCTGTGGACTCCGACCGCTGCCGTCACCGGAGGCGCGGGCAACTCCAACGCCCTGGTCGGGACCCCGGAAACGGTCGCTCAAGCGCTGCTCGACTACTACGACCTCGGTGTGGAGATCCTCTCCGCCCGCGGCTACGACCTGCTCGGCGATGCCATCGACTTCGGGCGGTATGTGATCCCGATCGTGCGCGAGGAGGTCGCCAAGCGCGACGCCGAGCGTGCTGCGGGCAGCGGCCCTCAGACGCTCGCGGCGGTGCACGGATGACCTCCGTCACCCCGTTGCCACTCCAGCTGACGGTCATTCAGGTACCTGTCGCCGACCCTCGTGTGCGGCCGCTTCTGTACGAACTGGGCCACGAATACTCGACGCGCTATGGCAAGGACGCCCACGCCGAGCTCGCCCGCTACCCCGACGAGGAGTTCACCGCTCCGCACGGGGGAGTGCTGCTCCTGCTGCTGGAGCACGGCGAGCCGATCGCGGGCGGTGCCTTCCGCCGGTACGACGAGACCACGGCCGAGCTGAAGCGGATCTGGACGCACTCCGCCCACCGCCGGCGCGGCCTGGCCCGCCGGGTTGTCGAGGAGCTGGAGCGGGAAGCGGAAGCCCGCGGCTACCGACGGCTCTACCTGACCACGGGTCCGCGCCAGCCCGAGGCGCGCGGCCTGTACCTGGCCACCGGCTACACACCGCTGTTCGACACCGAGGCCGATCCGGAAGCCATCGGCCCGCTGCCCTTCGAGAAGCACCTCACCACCGAGGCGCGCAACGGAAAGGTCTCCAGCCCGTGAACCTCCTCGGATTCAGAACCGGCCTGCACCTCGCCACCGCCGCCGTCGCGCTGCTGCTCCTGCCGGCGCTGACCGCCTGCGGCGGTTCCGGTACCGCCGACGGGACCACTCCGGGCGGCGTAAAGGCCTCTCCCGCGCCGACCGCCGACCCGGTGGCCGCCGTACGGAAGGTGGCCTCGGTCGCTGCCCTGCTGCCCGCCGACGTACGCAAGGCGGGCGCCCTGCGGGTCGGGAGCGCGATCGGATTTCCGCCCGGTGCGTATTACCCGGATGGGGCACAGAAGGAGCCCCAGGGTCAGGACATCGACATCGCGGATGCGGTGGCCAAGGTCCTCGGCCTCAGACTCAAGCGTCAGGACGCGTCGTTCGAGACGATCCTGCCCGCCCTCGGCAGCAGCAAGTACGACGTGGGGACTGGCAATTTCGGCGTCACCACCGAGCGGCTGAAGACGATCGACTTCGTCACGTACATCAACGACGGTCAGGGCTTCGCGGTGAAGAAGGGCAACACCGCGCTGGGGACGAAGGTGACCAGGCTTACCCAGCTGTGCGGGATGACGGTCGGCACCGGGGCCGGCACCACCTTCGAGGCGGCCCTCACCGCGCAGAAGCGGGTGTGCGCCAAGGCCGGCAAGAAGCCGTACGACGTGAAGGTCTTCTCGGAGAACGGGGCCATCCTCACCGCGCTCCAGCAGGGCCGGATCGACGTGGAGATGTCCACCATCAACGGCCTGCGCTACCAGACCGCCCAGCCCGCTTCCCAGTCCACCTTCCTGGGTGAGTTCCACCGCCTGGACGTCGGCTTCGCCTTCAAGAAGGGCTCCCCGCTCACCCCGGCCTTCCAGGCCGCCGTCAATGAGCTGATCAAGGACGGCACCTACGACCGGATTCTCAAGAAGTGGGGCACTACCGCCTCCGCGATCAGTGAATCGCGGATCAACCCGCCCGAGCACAAGTAACCCGAGCACACGTAAGCAGGAACACCACGATGGGACTCACCACCGAATCTGCGCCGCCCGACGCGGCCAAACGCGGCGGCGGCCCCGAAGCCCCGCCCGCCCGGGACGACCTGGCCTCGCTCAAGGTCGTACCCGCCCGCCACTACCTCCGCTGGGCGGCCGCCGTCGCCGTACTTGTCCTGACCGCACAGTTCGTACACGGCCTGGCCACCAACCCGGTCTGGGAGTGGGAGGTCTTCCGGGCGTATGTGCTGTCCGAGACCATCGTCGAGGCGGTGGGGGTGACGCTCCAGCTCACCGCGTACGCCACGGTGCTGGGGTTTCTCCTCGGCACGGTGCTGGCGTTCATGCGGCTGTCGTGCAGCGCGGTCCTGCAGACCGTGTCCTGGACCTACATCTGGATCTTCCGGTCCATCCCGGTGATCGTCCAGCTGGTGTTCTGGTTCAACCTGGGCGCCCTGTACAAGGAATTGGGCGTCGGCATCCCCTTCGGCCCGGTCTTCTGGTCGGTGGACAGCAACAGCCTGATCGGGACGATCGGGGCGGCTCTGATCGGGCTGTCGCTCCATCAGGCCGCCTACGCCGCCGAGATCGTGCGCGGCGGGGTCATCGCGGTCGACGCCGGTCAGCTGGAGGCGGCGGCCGCGCTGGGCATCCCCCGGCTGCGGCAGATCCGGCGGATCGTCCTGCCCCAGGCCATGCGCGCCATCCTGCCCACGGCAGGCAACGAGATCATCGGCCTGCTCAAGGGCACCTCGGTGGTCTACGTCATGGCGATCGGCGAACTCTTCTACCAGGTGCAGGTCGTCTACGGCCGCAACGGGCGGGTCATCCCACTTCTGATGGTCGCCACCGCCTGGTACGTGTTCCTGACCTCGGTACTCTCCGTCGCCCAGTACTACGTGGAGCGCCGCTTCGCCCGCGGTGCGAACCGTACCCCGCCGCCCACCCCCCTCCAACGCGCGCGGCACTTCGTACGGAACCTGCGCTCCCGCCCGTCGCCCACCACCGCCCTCAACGGAGGCGCCGCGCGCCAGAGCCCTGTTGCCGCACAGCGCAACCAGCCCGTGCCGACCGGTCGCCCTGCCCTGGCACAGCTCGGAAAACCTGGAGGGAACCCATGAGCGAGGTCATGCTCGACGTCCGCGGCGTCCACAAGAGCTTCGGGCCGCTGGAGGTGCTGCGCGGCGTGGATCTCCGGGTCCGCGCGGGCGAGGTCACCGTGATCCTCGGCCCGTCCGGCTCGGGGAAGTCGACGCTGCTGCGCACCATCAACCACCTGGAGAAGGTCAACCGCGGCTGGATCAGCATCGACGGCGAGCTGATCGGCTACCGCCGCTCCGGCGGCAAGCTGCACGAGCTGAACGAGAAGCAGGTCCTGAAGCAGCGCACCCATATCGGGTTCGTCTTCCAGAACTTCAACCTCTTCCCGCACCTCACCGTGCTGGACAACCTCATCGAGGCCCCGGTCTCCGCGCTGCGCCGACCGCGCAGGGACGCCGTGGAGGCGGCCGAACGGCTGCTGGAGCGGGTCGGTCTCACCGACAAGGCTGACGTCTATCCACGGCAGCTCTCCGGCGGCCAGCAGCAGCGCGTGGCGATCGCCCGCGCGCTCGCACTCGAACCCAAGGTGCTGCTGTTCGACGAGCCCACCTCGGCGCTCGACCCCGAGCTGGTCGGCGAAGTCCTGGACGTGATCAAGGACCTGGCCCGCACCGGCACCACCATGATCGTCGTGACGCACGAGATCGGCTTCGCCCGCGAGGTCGCCGACACCGCGGTGTTCATGGACGGCGGTGTCGTCGTGGAGCAGGGGCCGCCCGCGGCCGTCCTGGACGACCCCCAGCACGAGCGCACCCGCGCCTTCCTCTCCAAGGTCCTCTGACCGACCCTCACCCCGTTCCACACGCAAGGAGAACGACCATGTCCACCGGCCTCGCCCGCCGTACCGCCGCGCTCTCAGTCGGAGTCGCCGTAGCACTCGTCCTTGCAGGCTGCGCCAACCCCACCGACGGCGGTACGACCGACGTCGCCGCTCCCGGCAAGGGCACCACGAAGATCAACAACAGCCCGGACCAGAAGCGCATCATCACGGACAAGGTCGACTCCATAGCCGCCGAGGTACCGAAGGAGATCCGCGAGAGAGGCACCCTGAAGATCGTCGGCTCGGCCGAAAGCGAGCCGCCGCTGGGCTTCTACGCCACCGACAACAAGACGCGCATCGGTGTGGAGATCGACCTCGCCTATCTGGTCTCCAACGTCTTGGGGCTGAAGCCGGATTACACCGCGGTCTCCTGGGAGAACATCTTCGTCGGCCTGGACAGCGGCAAGTACGACGTCGGCTTCAGCAACATCACCGACACCGAGGAGCGCAAGGAGAAGTACGACTTCGCCAGCTACCGCAAGGACAACCTGGCCTTCGAGGCGAAGCAGGGCAGCGGGCTGAAGGTCCGCGGCTACAAGGATGTGGCGGGCAAGAAGGTCGCCGTGGACACCGGCACGAACCAGGAGAAGATCCTGGTGGAGTGGAGCGAGCAGGCCGAGAAGGCGGGCCTCGAGCCGGTGGACATCAAGTACTACAAGGACCAGAGCGACACCTACCTCGCGCTCGACTCAGGCCGACTCGACCTGTTCCTCGGCCCCAACCCGACCGCCGCCTACCATGTGGCCTCCGCCGGAAAGACCGAGATCGTCGGCACCTACTCCGGTGCGGGAGCCTCCCTCCAAGGCCTCATCGCGGCCACCACCAAGAAGGACAGCGGCCTGAACAAGCCGATCGCCGACGCGCTCAACGAGATCATCGACAACGGCACGTACGCCAAAGTCCTCAAGCGCTGGGGCCTGTTCGACGAGGGTGTGAAGAAGTCGCAGATCAACCCGCCCGGCCTGCCCAAGCCCAACAACTAGCCGCCTCGGGGCGCGGAGGCCACACGGCTTCCGCGCCCCGACTCCCACGTGCACGGTGCATGGCGTGGCCGACGGCAGGCGGTGCCACGCATCAGGGACTCTCAACGGCCCGCCGTCCGCCGCCGTCCGCCGCCTGCAGCCTCTGCTGATGACGCAGGCGCGGCGGCGATCACGTACGGTCGATCAGGAAGGCTCCCTGTCGTGTCCTCATCCTCTTCGCGTCCTTCTTCGCTTCACCTCGCCGTCGCGCTCGACGGCGCGGGCTGGCACCCGGCCGCGTGGCGCGAGGCGGGGGCCCGCCCTGGGGAGCTGTTCACCGCCAGGTACTGGTCCGACCTCGTCACCGAGGCCGAACGCGGCCTGCTCGACTTCGTGACGACCCTCGATCACGCCCCGGCCACCCCAGGGTCAGCCTCTGGTCAGCCCTCTGGCCCAACAGAGCCCGGGAGCTGGCGCACGAGGTGCGACGGCAGCAGGTCAGCGGACAGACCGCGATCAAGTACCTGGAGCACGTCTGGAACCGCGACCTGTCCGGCTACGACCCCGACGGCCCGCTGCCCGAGATCGACCCGGTTCCCGGAGAGAACACCATCGCCCGGGGCCGGGCCAGCGTGCGGATGTTCCGGGACCCGCTCGCCGTCGCCCAGCAGTGGCGCGAGCGCGCCAGGGCGGAGAACCTGTCGATCCGCGGCTGGTCATCGCAGTCACCGGCCGTCAGTCGTTCATCGGCTCCCCGGCCACGGTTGCCGAGACCATCAACGACTTCGTCCAGGCGGACGCAGCCGACGGTTTCATCCTCGTCCCGCACATCACCCCCGGCGGCCTCGACGCCTTCGCCGACACCGTGGCCCGCTGCTCCAGGAGCGCGGCGTGTTCCGGCACGACTACACCGGCACCATGCTGCGCAACCACCTCGGACTGGACGAGCCCACTCCCAGCGCGCAACCGTTGAACCGGCGGATGGCGTCGTGAAGTTTCTGGCCGTCACCCTCATCATCCATGCACCCGACCCGGTGAACGGCGGGCAGAAGACGACCAACGAGCGTTTCCGCGAGGTGATCGACAACGCGCTGCTGGCCGAGGAGCTCGGTTTCGACGGCTTCGGTGTCGGCGAACGGCACGAGCGACCGTTCATCTCCTCCTCGCCGCCGGTCGTGCTCAGCCACATCGCCGCCCTCACCTCCCGGATCCGGCTCTTCACCGCGGTGACCACGCTGAGCCTGCTCGACCCTGTTCGCGCCTACGAGGACTACGCAACACTGGATCACCTGTCCGGGGGCCGGCTCGACCTGATCATCGGCAAGGGCAACGGCACCGCCCAGCGCGAGCTGTTCCAGGTCACACCCGATGACCAATGGGACCGCAACGCCGAGAGTTATGAGCTGTTTCGCCGGATCTGGCGCGAGGACACGGTGACCGCCTCGCCGCGCTTCCGTCCCGAGCTGGCCGAGGCGGAGGTGTGGCCTCGGCCGTTCCAGCAGCCCGTCCGTGCACAAGTTCCCAACTCCTAGCCGAGTGCTGCCCCTGACCCATCCGGCCATGGGCTCGCCGGGTCGTAGAGGTTGCGGTGGTTGAAGTTGGCACCGCTCTTGAGGATCTGACGGCGTCGAAGATCGAGGCGAGAGACGGGTCGTATCCCCTTCCCGCCATGTGAGACAACCGGCGGGAAGGCGGAAGGCCCTCTTGACGAGGCCTGACGGCCGCTCGACACTCCAGAGTAGATCCCTAGCGAACAGGTGGGAAATCATGGGGCGCCCGGAGTCGGCCAACGACGGTGCGGTCCGCACGCGTCCGCTGTCTCCCTTTCTGACCTCCCGCCGCCACATCGATCTGCTGCGTGTCTGCAGCGCGGCAACCCCTCTGCGCTGAGCCCTCGGCATCCCGCAGACACCGCCACCTGTGCGTGGCTACGCGCCGACGCTGCCGCGTGCCCGTTACCCGCCCGCCCCATGTCTGAGATCCAGAACCGGACCCGGGAGACATATGTCCGCCACACCCCTGACAGCTCTGCCGTCCTTCCCGTCCCCGCCGTCGTTCCGGGGCAGGGTCGGCGGTGACGCGCGCAGTGGCCACTACGCCGTGCCGCGCCGGTACCACCTCCACCTCTCGCTGTCCTGTCCGCGCTGTCTGCGGATCGCCGTCACCCACAACCTGCTCGGCCTCGACGACATCCTGCCGGTGTCGCTGCTGCCCGCTGTGCCCGACGACCCCGACGGCGGTCACTCGGCGCTGCGCCCGCTGTACGAAGCCAGCGCGCACCGCTATTCCGGAGCAGCCACGGCACCGGTGCTCAGTGATGACTGGACGGGGCGGATCGTCAGCACGCACACCCCCGACATCCTGTGTGACCTGGCCTTGTGGTTCGGCGGTGATGGCCCCAGCCGCCCCGCGCTGTACCCGCACGGCGCGAATGCGGAGATGGAGGCCATCGGGCGCCTCTGCGAGCTGGGCATCAACGAAGCCGCACAGCGCGCCGGGCAGCCCGGCGCCGACGACGCGGCGCGCGCCGCCGCCCTCGGCTCCCTGCTGCACGCACTGGACGCGCTGGAGCGACGGCTTACCTCCCAGCACTACATCGTCGGCGGTGAACTCAGCGCCGCCGACGTGCAGTTGTGGGTGGCCCTGGTACGGCTCGACACCGTGCACCGCTGGCACCTGGACGCCGCTGCCGTGCACCGCATCGCCGACTATCCGCACCTGTGGGCTTATGCACGGCGATTGGCCGCCCACCCAGCATTCGGCTCCCACCTCGACCTCGACGGCATCGCCAGCAGGCACCACGCGCAGTGTCAGGGTCTGGAGGCTGCCGGGGCGGCGGTGCAAATCATCGACTGGGCGGCACAGGCACCGGACAGGGCCATGGCCCCGCCCGGCTGAGCTCCCCCGGGCACGTACGCCATCACAGGAAGCCGGACGTCCTTCTTCGGCCTCATGAATGAAATCGAGCGCATCACCGGCACCCCGCTGGAGCGCCAACAGCGGGGCACCCTGGACGACCTCCGGGCCGCCGTCGACTCCGCGGACCATCCCTGGGCGGTGATCGCCGAGTGGTACAACTACGCGATGATCGCGACGCCTCCTTTCGACGCCACGCACAACGACCGCTACGCCGACACCTGTCCGGCCACTTGCGTGAGTACCTCAGCGGCGTGATCCCGTTCGATGGCTGACGCACCCATGGGGGCCGTCCGTATCGGCCCCCGCGTTGTCCGGAAGCTTCAGCCAGCAAACGGAAAGGACCGCGTCAATGGGCTCATCGAAGGGTGCTCTCTCTCCCGCCTCGGCCGATTCCCCTTCGTGAAGATGTGCCTGGCCGCGGTGTCCGTCGCCGCCGGTGCCGGCGCCCTTCTCGCGGACTGGAACGAGACGCACATCCACAACCCCCGCTGGACCCCGCATGCCAAGTTCCACAACGCCCAGACCATGTCGCTCGGCGTTCACTTGAGTGCGGTCATCCTATGGCTGCTCTGGGGGCGTAAGCCGTACAACCACACGGCCCTCAACTGGGCCACTGTAGCCGCCGCGACGTAGGCGTCGGCCCTGTTCTTCCCGGGCACCGCTCTCGTCGACGAGGAGTTCGCCGACCGGCATCCCGTCGTCGCGGGGGTCACCGTCGACCAGATCACCGGGCAGCTCGCCGTCCTCTACCCGCTGCTCGCCGCGGGCTATCTGCTGGAGGCCCGGCGCTTCCGCCGCGTCGAGTGAGACCGGTGCCGGCGCGACCTCCTCGTGCTGCAAACCGTGCATGAGGTGACGAGGCCGCAACTTCGCGCTGGGGCCTCATCGTTTTGCGTGGCTTGTGGACCCGAGAGATCGTCATCCGCCGTCCTGCGGTGACGCGCTGGCAGGAGCCGGAGCCCACGGCGTGAGCTGATCCCGCAACGAGACGCCGGTTCTGGCAGCGCGGCTGCCAGAACCACCGGCGTGGCAACTCCACCGTGCGGGATCTCTCCGACACGGCGCGGTCAAGGCCCGCGGTCACTTCCCGAACGAGCAGGCCGCGCTGAAGTGCGTCTACATGGCCATCATGTCGCTGACCCGGGGTTTGGAGCGAGACCGCGACGCTGTGATCGCCGCGTTCACCCTGCTGTACCACAACGGCGGCACCGAAGGTGTCAACACCAAGACCAAGCTGATCGCGCGGCAGATGTACGGTCGCGCAGGTTTCCCCCTCCTACGCCACCGCATCCTCCTCGGATAACGTCACCCTCCGCTACCACCGAATGTGAGCCAGGGCCGCTCGTGTTTGACAGACCCCCATCAGGTGTTCCTCACCGACACCCCCTACTCCGGTGGTGGTTCCGCCCAGTTCCTCGAAGCCCGCCACCGCGGGCATGCCACCGTCGAGGACCGCATCCGGTGCGGCGAGACCACCGGCTTCGGCCGCTTCCCCTCCCGCGACTTCGGTGTCAATGCCGTCTGGCTCGAACTCAGCCTCGCGGCGATCGACCTGCTGGCCTGGACGTGTGTCCTGCTGCTGGACGAGGAACTGGCCACTGCCGAGCCGAAGAAGCTCCGCTACCGGCTGCTGCACGTCGCCGCCCGCCTCACCCGCGGCGGTCGGCGCCTGCGCTTGCGGATATCGGCGACCTGGCCCTGGAGACATGAACTAGCCAGGGCTTTCCACCGCCTCGCTGCACTGCCCCGTCCCGCGGGCTGACCAGCAAACCCCTGACCGCCCACGACCCGAAAGACATAGGAGAACCCCGACCCCCGTGCCGGGATCCGCCATGCCCAAGCAACGACAATCACCCGCCCCACCCGACAGCAGACGATCAGCGGCCTCTCATCACCCCAACCGAAACGCCGAGGCTAGGGCCTCCATTCCGCAGAGGCGGTACCTGCTGGATTGGCTATCGCGCGAGGACGACCTCCACTGGGGCGTTCGAGCAGCGGCTCAGGGTCTCGGAGAACGCCGCTTCTTCAGGGGGATTCGTGGCCAGCTTGTACCTGACCCGCTGGTGGGCTCACGACCACATCCGCGCCCTCACCATCGTCACCCTGGCCGGCGGCCTCGCCTCCACCGTCTTCGCGCCCGTCACCGAGGCGCTCACCGACCACCTGTCCTGGCGCGCGACCTACGTCGACCTCGCCCTGGTGCTCGCCGCCGTACTGTGCCCGCCCACGCCTTCGTCCTGAACGCACGGTGGCCAAGGTGCCACCGTCCCCCGCCCACGTCACCGGCGGCGCGCACCACTGGCCGGGCCGCGTCGCGGTCCTGCACGCTCGGCGCGGTCACCGCGACGATCAGCAGGAGCCCGAGGGTGTTCACCACCAGATGCCGCTTGCGGCCCGTGACCTTCTTGCCCGCGTCGTAGCCGCGTGAGACTGCCGCACCGTCGCGGCGGCGCGCATGGGCTGTGAATCGACGATCACGGCGGTCGGCTCCGCATCCCTGCCCTCCACCTCACGCACCCGGCCGCGCAGCCGGTCATGGAACTCGCCGATCAGACGGCCGCCCATTCCCTGTCCGTCATGTCCGAGGGAACCGCCTCACCCGTTCCGACCGGTCAGCCGCGTTCCCGTACACGTCCGCGACACAGTCACACGACCGTGCCGCCGCGTTGGACCCGCCGCTGACCCGGGGGTGTCACCGGTCTGTCGTGGACCCCAGGCCCAGGAAGTCCAGGACGAATCGGACCCGCTCCTCCACCGCGGCGAGCGGGAGGTGTACCAGCTCGTATCCGTAGTCGGTGTAGGTCACGACATGCGACTCATAGGTCCGCACCGCTTCCTCGAAGCTCTGCTTGCGCTCGGTGTCCTGCTCGTAGATCTCCGGCCACGGCGGGGCGATGAAGACCCTGCGGTGGTACAGGAAAGTCTTCGCCGCGGCATGGACATGCGCGGGCACCGGGTGCCCGATGAGCCGGAGATAGCCGACGACATCGACCACTCCGCGGTCGAAGATGACGGGCTCGCTGCGGGCCGAGGCCGCCTGGTGAGAGCGCATATCCTGGGCGAGCATCAACTCGGCGAACAGGTCGGGATCGACCCAGGGCAGAGCTCGTCCGGCGATGGTCACCTGGTCCTTGATGATGCTCCGGCCCGCTTCCGGCGCGGACGCGACACCGCGCTCCTTGAGTTGCTCGATGAGCGTGGTCTTCCCGGCACCGGGGCCACCGGTCACCACGATGAAGCGATCGAATTCGCCCTGGGAGGCGAGCTGGAGGGACTGGGAGGGCTGGGTAGAGGGCATAGTGGGTCGTCCTCACGGATCGTCGTGTACAGAGCGGAACAGGTGCAGAAACACAAGCATCAGAAAACTTGCGCTGCCGCGCCGGGAAGGCTGGGAAAGGTTCAGAGAAGCCGGAAGGCATGAAAAGGGATATGGCGGCTACGCCGGTCACCTTGGGAATTGATCACGGAGCACGGGCCGAGTGGTGCGGCGGTGGTCCGGAGTCCAGCTGAGACCGGGGATACGATCACCGTATCCATCGCCGCTTACGCTGGTCAAGGCGCCCCGCCGCGCATGCACGCCCGCGCGCCCGACGGGAAAGCCGGGCGCGCGGGACGTAGGCCTCAGTACAGGCCTGTGCTGTCCTCCCGGTACGTGTTGCGCAGAATTTCCTCCAGGAAGTCTCCGAAACTCT
The DNA here is from genome assembly GCF_052245415.1 of Streptomyces sp. 8N706. Lineage (NCBI taxonomy): Bacteria > Bacillati > Actinomycetota > Actinomycetes > Kitasatosporales > Streptomycetaceae > Streptomyces > Streptomyces sp. 8N706. Next base: position 95,095 of record NZ_JBQQBW010000008.1, read on the forward strand.
TCTCCAGGAGGAGACCTGCCTCGGGCTGGTAGCGGAACAGGCCCGGCGACACACCCTCGTCAAGACTGCTGTCGACGAAGAGCGCGTAGGAGAACCGGTCCGGCCGACGGGTGCCCCCGCGCCAGGCCTTGGACTGCTCGACCACTCGGTGGGCGACCGCTGCCACCGGCATCCGGCTCGAGCGCGTGAGGATCTCCATGGCACAGCCGAAGTTGACGATGAACGTACCGGGGATCGGGTCGATGGGATGCCACGCCCCGTCCCGCTCCACCTCTAGACCAGGTTCGAGCGACCGCAGTACCGTCACCCAGCCCGAGTCCTTGTGGATGTTCAGCCCCCGCGCCCGTATCTCCGGCCTGAAGTGGTTGAACGTCAGCGTGTACGTACCTCGTGACGACAGGGCGCCACCTGTCGCCTCGTCCCAAGTTTCACGGGGCAGATCCAGCCGCGCGAGCACCGACCGCAGAATATCCACTGCGAACTTCCGCATAGCTACAGCCTGTTCAACCAGTGCGGGCGGGACGACCCGTTCCCAGTGGGAGCTCTCCAGGAAGAACTGTTCCGTCTGGTCCGCATCGCGCCGGTAGTAGCCCTGGTGCTCGCCGCCGATCCGTTCACCGGCCCAACGCTGGTAACCGCGGTACGGGTCTGGAGCGTCGGGCCGCTCCGGCAGATAGAAGCCTTCCGCGAACCGGTCTCCGGCGGAGAGGTCCATCCCAGCCGGCTGCGCCACGAAGAAGAAGCCGTCTCTGAGAGCGCGTTCGAGACCGTCCGGCCGCTCGAAGGCGAGCGTTCCGTCACGCAGCTCCGCCTTCTGCCAGTCCCAGCCGCGCACCCCGGTCAAAGACGTGGGTGGAACTCGTAGCCGAGCTTCCTTGCCTTCTCCACCGAGAAGTCGCGGAAGCCTTGGTACGTGCCGAGGACCCCGTCGGCGCTGTACTGGTAGAGATCCATGTCGTAACGCGGGCCCATGAATACAGTGAACGATGAGCGGTCGCCGTCAGGCCGGTCAGCCGCGCTCTCCGGCACCCGGTGGACCACAGCCGTGACAGGGCGCGGCAGGTTCCGCGTCAGGATCTCCACTGCATCACCCATGTTCACGATGAAGTGGGCCTCCTTCACCTCCAGCGGCCGCCACTCGCCGTCCGTGAGGACCTCCAGGCCCGACTGGTCGGCGTACAGCACAGTGATGAAACCGCTGTCCGTGTGGTGAACGATCCCGGCACGGCCGCTGAGATTCGTGCGGTAATGGTTGACTGTCGAGTGGCACCAGCCGGTGCCCTCGCTGGCGCCGCCCGTGATGGCCTCCCAATCCGACTCAGGGATCCCGGCCGCCGCGAACACCCCGTAGAGCGTGGCGAGGGTGATCTCCTCCATCTCACGTAGCAGCGACACCACTTCGGCGGGTAGATAGGTGTCCCAGTGGGCACTCTCCAGCTGCAGCTGCTCCACCTGGTCGGGCCGGTCGGAGTAGCCGAGCTTGGAGTCGGCGTGCTCCTCCTCCTTGTGCCCCCGATAGCGGTCGCCGGTCCCGCTCTCGGCGGGCTTGTAGAAGTTGCGGCAGAGCTCCAGCCCGGGACTGACGTCCAGATGTTCAGGGATCGACACGAAGAAGGCGCCCAGGGATAGTGCCTGCTCGAGGCCGTCGGGTGTGTCGAACACCAGCGTGCCGGAGTCGACCCTGGAGTAGGGGAGTTCGAGTACCTCCCGCTGGTCCGTCTCGTCCGCAAGGGAAATCGTCATGCCAGACCTTTCGTCTTGTCCATGGCCACAGGGCTACAGGCCGCTGTCGTTGTCGTCATAGGTGCGGCTCACCTCTTGTACTGCGAAGTCCGCGACCGACTGCACGGCACGCGGCTCGCCGGCCTCGTACCGGTAGATCGTTCCGGCGAGATCGGAGTCGAGGAATGTCACGTACGAAGTGCGGTCCGGCTGTCCCGGCGCACGCTCGGTCCGTACGACACCGTGCACATTCGCCCGGACGGGGCGGGGGAGACGCTCGGTGAGCACCTCGATCGAGCTGCCGAAGTTGACGACGAAGTAGCCGGGCTCGGGATGGATCGAGCCGAGCTGGCCCTCGATCAAGGCCAGCAGCCCCGGCTCGACCGAGCGCAGAATCGTCACCCATCCCGAGTCACGGTGGAACTTCGAACCCCGTACGGCCTTCTCGGGCCTGAAGTGGTTGAACGCCAGCATCTGGTGGCCGCGCCGCTCGGTGAGGCCGCCGGTAACCTCCGCCCAGTCACGCTCGGGCAGACCGAGCCCGGCCAGCACGTCACGGAGGATCGTGATGCCCAGATCGGTCATCCGGTGTCCGAGCCGGGCGACGTCGGCGGGCAGCAGGGCCCAGTTCGACCGCTGGATGTAGAAGTTCTCCCACTGGTCGTGCTCACGGTCGAAGTAGCCCTGGTAGTCGCCCTCCACCTCGATCTCCTGGAAGCCGCGGTAGGCGTCCAGGCCGTCGCCCTTGAACGGCTCGTAGAAGTGGGCTGCGAACCGGTCGCCCGCCGTGGTATCGACGTCGTCCGGGACCCGCACCAGGAAGAAGCCCTGCGTGAGCGCCCGCTCGAAACCGCCGGGGCGCTCGAAGACCAACCGCTCGCTGTCCACCCGGGAGCGTTCCAGCTCGACGGGTGGGTATTCCTGTGCGGCTGCCCGTTCACCGGGCATCGGGGGCAGCGGGACAGGAGCCCGGAGCGTGCTGGATTCGGATGACAGGGACATTCAACGATCTCCCTCGGACGGGGTGTGGAGCGGTGCGGACGCAGGTGAGATGACGAGCGTCCCCGGGTGGGTGGGACGCGGCATGGATGAGTGGTGGCGCAGGCGCAGATCAATGCCGTGCGTGGTCACGTCGTATCGTGCGTACAGCTCCGAGAGCAGCAGGGCCTGCACCCGCACGGAGAACAGTCGCCCGGGGCATTTGCGTGGGTTGCGCTCGGAGTTGATCATGCTGAACGAATTGATCTCGTATCGGCTCCGGGAGAGCAGCGAGGAGACAGATTCCCGGTCCGAGCGGTAGATGGCGCGCATGTTGTCGGGGTCGAAGGCGCGGGGAGAGGGGAACACCGCGGAGTCCCGGTTCGCGCGACGGCGGTCCAGCCACATCATGGTGCCCGGCGGGACAGTGACCGACCGGCCGCGGTGACGCAGTACGAACGGCCTGGTGGTCCGTCGCCACAGGGCGGTCGGGTTGCTGCCGCCCAGCCGCAGCGCCTCGAGCACGGCCAGATCGATCACGGACGGGCCCTCGGCCGCCTCCCGGCGTTCGCCGCGGGCGGCGCGGTGCGCCTCGGCTGTGATCAGCTCCTTGTGCCGCGGAGAGGTCTCCAGATAGCTCAGCGTCCAGAGCAGGCTCAGCGCGGTCGTGTCGTACGTTGCAACGATGAGGGTGCCGAGTTCCTTGAGCCGGTCAGGCCCAAGCTCCTCAATGGCGGCACGGGTGAACGGCATCTCCCAGAGGGCGAAGTACCGCCGGATCATGTTGGAGCCGGAGGCGGCGGCCAGCGCGTCCGCGTTGTCCAGCAGCAAATCGCGGACGAACGGGACGATCAGATCGAACTCCTTCATCGCGTCCCGGTTGACCTTGCTGATCACATCGGACGCGATGTCGAAGAAGCCCCGGAGCACCCGGCCGTACTGCGGCGACCCCAGATAGGCGTCCAACGGTCGCTGGGTGAGGTCGAGCACCCCGGGAACCAGCGAATCCACGTGTGCCACCCAGCACAGCGCGAACTCATCGAGCGCCAGCTCGCGTCCGGATACCCGCTCCAGATACCTCGCAGCGTGCCGTCGTATCTCCGGATCGAGCCCGTCGATGAATCTGCCGTTGCCCAGGGTCCGTTCGACGGCCGCCCGCTTGCTGGGGCGGGCGGGGTCGTCGTTGGCCAACGACCCCATGAAATCGCCGAAGAGCTCGCGGTTCGTGTCGGTCGACGGCGCCAGCGCGTCGTCGTCCATCAGCGGCGTGTTGGTGATCTGGTATATGGCAACCCGTCGGCCCATCCGGAAAGTGCACAGACCGCCGTTCTCCTCGGCACGGGCGGTGATGCCCGAGTCACGGAAGTAACTCGATGCCTGCTCGCCCCGGGTGACGGTCGCTGCGTGAAACGACTTGCCGTGCCCGGTGAGCGGGTCCGTGCCACGGTGGTGGGCCAGAACACCCCGGAACGGGGAACGCAAGGGGAGCGGCGGCCATACCTGTCCCAGCAGCTCTCTGCTCCAGCTGCGCAGCCTCTCCCCAGGTCCGGGACGACGCGGAGGGGCCGCACGGGTTGCGGTGTTCATGGGCGCGCTCCGGCGGCCGGCCGCGTGGTGTCCGGCTCCGCGGATCCGGCGATCCCGAAGTCCGCATAGCGGTCGTTCCAGGTCGTCTCGTTGAACTCCCGGAGGAACTCCTCGACGCTCTGGACCGCCCGCACTGAGCCGTCGTCGTACACCTGGTGGAGATCGCCGGTGGCGGGCGGATTTGCGAACGCCGCGAACGAGAAGCGGTCCTCGGTGTCCGGGTTGGGCAGGCACTGGCGCACGCGGTGCAAAATCGCGCGGACCGGGCGGGCCAGCGGCCGGGTGAGCATTTCCAGGGCACCGCCGAAGTTCACCACGAAGTGTCCGGGAACGGGATTCACCGACATCCACTCCTCGCCCACCAGGGCCTCCAGCCCTTCCTGCTCGATATAGAGGATCGTCACGAACCCCGTGTCCTGGTGGGGCGCGCAGCCAAGCCGGTCGCGCTCGGACCGATAGTGGCTGGCCGCGAACCAGTGGGTGCCCAGACCGTCGACAGCGCCGCCGGTGACCTCGCTCCAGATCCGCTGGTCGATGCCGAGCGCGCCGAGCACCTCACGCAGTACGCGCAGGGCGAGCGCGTTCATCCGGTCGGTCATCACGATCAGTTCGGGCGGGTAATGGCGGTCCCTGGCCGGGCCGTCGGCCAGTACGTGCTCGGTCTGGAATTGCTCCCGGTCGAAGTGGATCTCCCGCTCCCGGAAGCCCCGGTAGGCCTCGAACGTCGCCTCGCCCCGTCCGCGCGGCCGGTAGAACTCGCGGCACAGCCGCAGGCCGGCTGTGGACGGTTCACCTTGTGGCCGCGTTGCTGCCCACGGCGGCGGGCGTGGTCACCGGTCTGCTCATCGGGGGACTGCTCGTGCCGTCCCCCGACTCGGCCGCGCTCACCACTCTCACCCTCGCCGTATGCGCGCTGGTCCTGGCATCGCAGGCCGTCGAAATCATCGCGGCTGCACTGAAGTTCAGCGTGGCGCGCCGGGTGGACGGCGACCATCGGCTGCGGATCGCCGAGGTGCTCGGCCGACCGGGCGGCATCGCGCATCTGGAGAGCGCGGCGGTCCAGGACGAGCTCTCGCTGGGAGCGCGAGCGGGCGTACGGGCGGTTCACTGCCGCCGCCCCGAGTCCGCTTCGAAGGTGTGGAGTTCCGTTACGCTCTTGGGGAGCGGCCGGTGCTCAGCGGACTCGATCTGGAGATCGCGCCCGGCGAAATGATCGCCCTGGTGGGCGTGAACGGCGCGGGAAAGACGACCCTCACCAAACTGCTCACAGGTCTCTACCAGCCCACCGGTGGCCGGATCACTGTGGACGGCACTCCGCTGCGGGACCTTGCCTCCCGTGCGTGGCGGGACCGGATCACCGTGGTCTTCCAGGACTTCGTACAGTACGAACTCTCCCTGCGCGACAACGTGGTGCTCGGGGCGCCGAACCGGGAGGCCGATGAGGCCCTGCTGGCCGACGTGGCACGGCAGGCGGGCATCACCGACCTCGTGACCGGGACCTGCCGGGGCTGGGACACGCCTCTGTCCCGGGTCTTCTCGGGCGGTACCGATCTGTCGGGCGGTCAGTGGCAGCGCGTCGCGCTCGCCCGGGCCCTGTACGCCGCCGCGTGCGGCGCACGGCTGCTGGTGCTGGACGAGCCCACTGCCCATCTCGACGTTCGCGCGGAGATCGACGTCTTCTCCCGCGTCGCTGCGCAGGCGGGGGAAGCGGGGGTGGTGCTGATCTCGCACCGGCTGTCCGCCGTGCGCAAGGCCGACCGGATCGTCTTTCTCGACGGCGGAGTGGTGACGGAGAGCGGATCGCACGATGAACTGATCGCTCTGGGCGGATCCTACGCGCGCATGTATGCCCTGCAGGCGGACCGCTTCGCCGAGGCATCCGAGCCCGACGATGCCCACCAGCCGGGACCGGTCGAGAGGACACTACGGCGGTGAACCGACGCTCCATGCTGGCCTGGCTGTTCCGCGAGGTCTGGCGCATCCGACGCGGAATTGTCCTCATCTACCTCACCATCGTCTTCACGGACATCCTCGCCGTCGCCGGGTTCGCGCTCGGTCTGCGCTTCCTCGTCCAGGAGGCGACCAGCCGAGATCTCTCCGGCGCGTTGCTGGGCGCTGCGCTCGTCGCCGTGTGCTGGACCGTATCCACCATCGGTACATCGGCCCGGGCCAACTTGGGCTATCTGCTGGCCGAGGCCCTCAGCGTCGAAACCGACGACCACATTCTCCGTACCGTCGCCGGGCGGGACGATCTGGAGCACCTCGAACGCCCCGAGTACGTCGACCGGATCTCCCTCGTCACCGGCAGGGGTGATGTCATCGCGCGCTCCAGCTGGCTGCTCGTGGAGGTCGCGGCGACGGTGGTACGCCCCACCGTTGTCCTGGTCATCCTGGCGGCCATCGCTCCCGTACTGCTGCTGCTCGCGGCTCTGCTGATCCCCGCACTCGCTCTGCCGCGCCACGGACAGAAGCGGATTCACCGCGCGACGCTGGAGACTGCCGAGGACGCCAGGCGCGCCGAGCATTTGCACAGCCTGCTCACCGAGCCGGGGCCAGGCATGGAGATCAGGATCGCAGGGGCCGAACGGGCACTGCGGGACCGGGCCTCTCATGCCTGGCATCAGGTGACGCAGTGTCAGGAGCGTGCGAGCTGGGCCGCGGCGGGGCTGAGCATCGCCGGGTGGACACTCTTCGCTGTCGCCTACGGGGCGGCACTGCTCCTCGTCGTCAGGTCGGCCCTCGCGGGGGAGACCGCGCCCGGTGACGTACTGGTCCTTGTCTCCTTGACGGCGGCCCTGCGGACCCAGGCCGAGGGCATGGTCTCAGCGGTGCGCCAAGTCGCCGGCGGCATGCAACTTATGGATCATTACGTCCAGTTGGTTACAGTCACCGGCTCACAGGCTCGCGCCTCCTCGGCGCCCGCCGCTGTTGGGGACGACGCCGCTCCCCCCGCCGTACCGGAGCGACTGCGCGACGGCATCACCTTGCGCGGGGTCTCCTTCCGCTACCACGGCACGTCGGCCGCCGTACTGCGTGACATCGATCTGGACCTCCCGGCGGGCGCGACGGTCGCGATCGTCGGCGAGCACGGCTGCGGCAAGACCACACTGGTGAAGCTGTTGTGCAAGCTCTACGGTCCGACCGCTGGCGCCATCACCGTAGACGGCGTGGAACTCGGGCGGCTGTCCACGCCGGACTGGCGCAAACGCCTGACAGCAGGCTTCCAGGACCATGCCCGGTTCGCTTTCCTGGCTCACGAGACGGTCGGCGTCGGACAGCTGACCGCGCTCGATGACCGCATGCGAATCGAGCAGGCCGTGCGCGACGGCGGCGCGACGGACGTCATCGCCGGTCTCCCCTCCGGTCTGGACACCCAGCTCGGCACGGAGTTCGACGGGGTGGACCTGTCCGGCGGACAGTGGCAGCGGCTCGCGCTGAGCCGCGCCGGAATGCGGGCTGCGCCGCTCTTGTGCGTACTCGACGAGCCGACCGCATCGCTCGATGCGCGAGCTGAGTACGCGGCCTACCGGCATCAGATGCGGTTGGCCAGGCGGTGGGGCGCCGCCCACGGAACCGTGACCCTGATCATCTCGCACCGCTTCTGGACGGTACGGATGGCTGACCGGATCGTCGTTCTCGCGGGCGGAGCCATCGCCGAACAGGGCACCCATGAGGAGCTGATGGCGCTCGGCGGCAGCTACGCCGGGCTTTACCACCTCCAGGCCGCCTCCTATGGACACATCGGCGGATCCCTGGCCACCCCGCCGCCGGCTCCAACCTCCCACCGATCAAGAGAGGCCCCATGAACAGCAAATCCACGCAGACGCGGCTGGCCGAGCTGTGGTCGCGAGTGCTGGACGTCCCGGACGTCGCACCTGCGGACAACTTCTTCGCCCTCGGCGGCGGTTCGATGGACGCGGTGATCCTGCTGGCGCTGGTGAACGAGGAGTTCGCCACCCTCGTCCGCTTCTCCGAACTCTCCGAACTGGAGACGCTACGTGACATGGCAGACCACATCGACCGGGCCCGCGTGGCCGACTGAGGGGGGACGCGCCGTGCCCAGCAAGCAGCACGCGGCGATGAGCGCACGGTTCCGCGCGGCCCGTGACCGACCCGCCCCGCCGAGCTCGTTGGCCGAGCAACGGCGACAGCCCGGGCTCAACTCCGTACCGTACGCGCCCGTGCCTGGCGTCGCCCTCGCTCCGGCACCCGGGCTGCGGCCGGGCTCGTACCTGCTGACTCCAGATGGGCCGCGCGACGACCTACTCGTGCTCTTCCTCCATGGCGGCGGCTTCCGAAGCGGCAGCCCGGATACGGTGAGGGGCGCGGGCGCGCGGCTTGCGGCCGCCCTCGGGGTCCGGGTGCTCCTTCCGGCCTACCGGCTCGCACCCGAAAAGCCCTTCCCTGCTGCGCTCGACGACGCCGAGGCCGGCTTTGTGTGGGCCACCTCGCTCCTGCCCGGTGCCCAGATCGCGGTCGGCGGCGAATCGGCGGGCGCCAACCTCGGCCTCTCCCTGCTGCTGCGCCGACGCGACGCGGGGGACCGGCGCGCGCTCGCCGGTTTCCTCTTCTCGGGGGCCTTCGATCTGCGTCCGGAGCGCCATGCAGAGGGCAGCTGGGTCACGAACGAGGAGACCGACCTGCTGATGAGCGCCCGCTTCGGCCTGGCCACCAGCCGTGACTATCTGGCGGGACACGACCCGGCTGACCCGGCCGCCTCGCCGTTGCTGGCCGACCTCACCGGCCTCCCGCCGCTCCTCCTGGAGGTCTCGGGCGCGGAAGTGCTCCTCGATGACTCCCTCGAACTGGCGGCGCGAGCGGCCCGTTCGGGTGCATCCGTCGCACTGGATGTCCAGCCGGATCTCCACCACTCCTGGCAGGTCGCCGCGGGTTTCCTCCCTGAGGCCGACGCGTCGCTGCGCCGCGCGGCGGCGTTTATCGAACGAGCCACCCACGGGCCAATTCCGTGACCAGCAATCAGTCGTCGATACGACCTCGCGGTGGCGCCCCCGAATCGCAAGAGTCGTCCGCCGATGACGCCGTAGGCGACGGCCCGGTCCCGGCCGATGTGGGCGGCCGGGACGAGAGCGGCCGGCGCCGGGAAGGCCAGTGACGCGCCCAGCCCCTCGATCATCGACCAGGATCATGAGGGCAGCCATGACGAGGGTGTAGAGGCTGATGACGGCTTGGATCGCGGTGACCTCGGTGTCGAAGTCCTCGACCAGCCAGCTGATCGCTACGTTCTCACTGAGGTGTCGAGCACCATCAGGAACTGGGCAGTCCCGAGGATGATCAGAGCCCGCCGGCGCCCCATCGCGTCGCACCTCCACAGCTTCCGCCGCAGCCTCACGGCGGGTGAGCGACATCAGAGACCACAGGGACATAGATTTGGATGTGACGGGACATATGAGGTGTTTTTGTCCCCTTCATGTCACTCGCACGGAGTGTCCACGCACCGTACGGTCCGCTGAACGCTCGTAGTGAGCGACCGGCCGTCGCAGCAGCCGGGTTTCTCGGCATCGCCTCGTGTTCGTGAGCCCGGTGGCCGCTCGTTTCGAAGGAGGCACCATGGCCATATCGCCCGATACCGCACCGGAGCGCGGGCCGGCCGACCCTCAGGAGTTCCTGGGTGCTCTCGGCGGCTCTTGGCTCTGGGCCCTCGGCTTCGCCCTCGCTACCTTGGTACCGGGCATCCTGGTGCTGGTCTGGCCCGAGGCGACACTGCACGTGCTGGCCGTCATCGTCGGACTGCATCTGCTGGTAGCAGGCGGGTTCCGCTTCGTGACGGCCTTCCCACGGGACGGGGACCGGGGCGGCAGCGGGGTGGCCGGAGTGCTCGTCCCGGTCGTGGCTGTCCTGGCAGGGGTGCTGGTTCTGCGGCACCCGCTGCAGACGATCGCCGCGCTGTCCCTGATCGTCGGAGCCTACTGGCTGCTGTCGGGCCTGCTGATCGCGTTCGTGGCGATCGCCGACCGCGGCCTCGCCCACCGGGGCCTGGCCTTCGCCGCCGGCGCGCTCGGCGTCGTGGCCGGGATCGTGGTACTCGGCTATCCCGTGGAGTCGGCGGTGGCGCTGACCCGGCTGCTGGGCCTGTGGCTCATCCTGCTCGGCGTCGTCGAGGTGGCGATCGCCTTCGCCCTCCGGGCCGAGACCCGCCGGACCGCCGCCGTGGGCTCGCGCTGAGCGCGGAGGCTAGCGCTCAGTGCTGGAGGACGACCTTCACGACCACGATGACCATCCCGAGAAGGAGGTTGACCGCACCCGCGACCAGCATCAGACGGCGCGAGGCGCCGGCACGGGCGGCGGCTACGGTCGCCCAGCCGACCTGCCCGGCCAGGGCGACAGCGAGTGCCAGCCATGCCGTCCCCTGGACTCCCAGCCCGAGGAGTGGACTGATCGCCACGGCACCGGCCGGTGGGACGGCCGCCTCGACGATCGGCCGCTCGTCGGCGCATACGCGGCGGACTTCCGCCCGGCTCAGGTGGTGCACCATCCGGGACCCGAAAAGGCGGGAGAAGACGTGCGCGGCCCAGAACACCACACTGGTGCACAGCAGGAGCAGAACGAGCTCCAGCCGCGGAAACGAGCCGAGTGTTCCGGCGCCGACCACCACGGAGGCGGCGAGCAGCGAGCCGTAGACGGCGCCGGTGTAGTCGAGGTGGGCCGCGGCGGTCTGCCCCCGGGTCTCCGAGGCCTCGGCAGGGGTCCGGTGTGACATGCCTCCAGGGTCGCCGAGCGGGTGGTGGCACGCACGGTCACTGTCCGCCATGGCCTCGGGGTACGGCCGCGCGACCCCCGAGGGGGAAGGAGTGGGAGGCGTATGCGTGACGAGTTCCCCACACCGGACCAGCGCGCCGCGAAGGGAAAAGCGGCCCGCTCCCGAGTTCCGCGCTCCGGCCAGGCGCGGTTCGTGCCGGCCGGGGACCGGCAGGATCCCCTCGCCATCATCGAGGCGCAGTCCGCCACGCGCGTACCGGAACTGGTGCCGATCCGCTACGGCCGGATGCTGGAGTCGCCGTTCCGCTTCTACCGGGGCGCCGCCCCGATCATGGCCGCCGACCTCGGGCGGGCACCCCACACCGGCATCACGGCGCAGCTGTGCGGCGACGCCCACCTGCTGAACTTCCGGCTTCTGGCCTCTCCGGAACGGCATCTGGTCTTCGATATCAACGACTTCGACGAGACCCTGCCCGGTCCGTTCGAATGGGACGTCAAGCGGCTCGCCGCCAGCTTCGCCATCGCAGGGCGCGCCAACGGCTTCGGCGACCGCCGGCGCGGTGCGATCGTACGGGAAGCCGTCCAGGCGTACCGGGAGCGGATGCACCGCTTCTCCACCATGCGGACCCTCGACATCTGGTACGCCCGCGACGAGGCCGAGGACTTCCGGGACCTGCTGCAGGAACGGCCGGACAAGAGCATTCGGCAACGGACCGACCAGGCCATGGCCAAGGCCCGTACCCGGGACCACCTCCAGGCGTTCGCCAAGCTCACACACGTCGTCGGCGGGGAGCGCCGGATCGCCCCCGACCCACCACTGATCACCCCCCTCGGCGACCTGCTGCCCGGGTCCGCACGCGCCGACCTGGAGCGGAACCTGCGGCTTCTGGTCGAGCGGTACGCGCAGAGCCTCACGTTGGAGCGGCGCCATCTGCTCGGTCGCTTCCGCGTTGTCGACATGGCGCGCAAGGTGGTCGGGGTCGGCAGCGTGGGCACCCGGTGCTGGATCATCCTCCTGCTCGGCCGGGACGACGAGGATCCCCTGCTGCTCCAGGCCAAGGAGGCCGGGCAATCGGTACTCACCCCGTATACCGGGCCCAGCCCGTACGAGAACCAGGGGCAGCGGGTCGTCGCCGGGCAGCGGCTCATGCAGGCCGCCGGCGACATCTTCCTCGGTTGGGAACGGGTCACCGGCATCGACGGCCGGCAGCGCGACTTCTACCTCCGGCAGCTGCACGACTGGAAGGGCATCGCCCAGCCCGACACCATGACCCCGGACATGATGCGGCTCTTCGCCCGCCTGTGCGGCGCCTGCCTGGCCCGAGCCCACGCCCGCTCCGGAGACGCGATCGCCATCGCCGCCTACCTCGGCACCGGTGATGCCTTCGACCGGGCCCTCGTGGAGTTCGCCGAGGCCTACGCCGACCAGAACCAACGCGACTACGACACCTTCGCCGAGGCCGCGCACACCGGCCGGATCACCGCCGCACCCGCCTGACACGGCACCGGTGACTCGCCCGTTCTGGGTGATGCGGGGGGCATCGGACTGCCGCTGAGTATCGGGGCGGGCCGGCTGCTCGCCTGGCCCCTGCCGCTCCTGGCAGCCATCCCGTGCACGCGGCATGCGCTCAGATCGGCGTCAGGACGTCAGGACCTTCTGCTTGGCGTGCTGGAACTCCGCCTCGGTGATATCGCCCTTGTTCTTGAGCTCGGAGAGCTTGACCAACTCGTCCGCACGACCCGTGCCCGTACTTGCGGCGGTTCCCCGGATGTACGCGTCGAGCGACTCCTGCCGTGCCCTGGCGGACTGCTGTTCACGCTTGCCCATGTCACGACCCCGGGCGATCAAATACACGAAGATGCCGAGGAAGGGCAGGATCATCACGAAGAAGGTCCACCCCGTCTTCCCCCAGCCACTCAGCGAGTCGTCGCGGAAGACATCGCCGATGACGCGGAACACCAGGACGATCCACAGGATCCACAGGAAGATCCACATCATCGTCCAGAACGCGCCCAGGAGCGGATAGTCGTATGCCAGATGCAGGTTGTTGCTCATAGTGGTGCTCCTGCCTTTGCCGTGCCTCGCGGCGCGACAGTCGTCTCCGGCCCCCTTTACGTGGTACGCGGCTTCGGCGGGGACTCGGCCGGTGTGTACGGCGTCGGTGAGGGCCTGGTGGTCGCGTTCGTCTGCCAGCGCCTGCAGCACATCCATGTCGGCCTGGGTGTACCAGACAGCGAGGTTGCCCAGGCCGGCGAAGCCGCGCATCCGCTCGCGGTACGACCGTACCGGTGGCCCGTACGACGGAGGCCCGTTCGGCTTCTGTATCGCCGTTCTCGCGTCCGGCGATGGCCAGGCCGCCGGCCAGCCGCTTGACGTCCCAGTCCCAGGGGCCGGGCAGGGTCTCGTCGAAGTCGTGGATGTCGAAGACCAGATGCCGCTCGGGTGAAGCGAGCAGCCGGAAGTTCAGCAGATGCGCGTCCCCGCACAATTGCGCGGCGATTCCCGAACGGGGCGTGTCGGCCAGGTCACCGGCCGTGATGGCGGCGGCACCCCGGTAGAAGCGGAAGGGGGACTCCAGCATCCGGCCGTAGCGGATGGGCACGAGTTCCGGCAGCCGGGTGGCCGACTGCGCCTCGATGATGTCAACCGGGTCCGGTCGTTTCGCCGAGGGCTGGTACTCCGCGTGGGCGGAGCGTGGCGCGTCTGCCCGGGCGGCCCGGCCCCGCGCCGCCCGTTCCTCCGGAAGGGTCCCGCTGCCCTGGTCAGCCGTGACGCCACCTCCTCGACGGGGCGGCCCTGCGGGCAACTGCCACGATCGGGCCTGCTTCCCGACCCTCTCCCACCGTCCCACGTTCCGCACCAGCAGGCATGTCGGCCGACCGCGTTCCTGCGGCGGACGGCCTGTGACGAGACGGTGACGGGAGGGCCCCGAGCCGCCGTCTCCATCCCTGCCTCGCCCGCTTCGCAGCGTGGGCCAACCCGGCCTGGAACCGCATGGGCCGGCGTGGCCGACGCCGTACCGGGCACCACCATCGCCTCGGCACCACCATCGCCTCGGCACCACCATCGCCTCGGCACCACCATCGCCTCGGCACCACCATCGCCTCGGCACCACCATCGCCGTCGGACACCACCATCGCCGTCGGCGCCGACGGAGCCGGCAAGATCAGCTGCTGCTCGGAGGGCTGCCGCCCTCGCTCGGCCCTGTGCTCAGGGGGCGGTCCAGCCCTCTGAGCACAGGCCGCGTTCGTCCGTGGCAGCCATGCGGATGCGCCATCGGCGTGACTCGCTGGCTTCAGCGGTCATGACGCGCACGGGCTGCGGTCTCTTCGGTGGCGAGCCGCGTGCTGGGAGAGGACGCTGGATGCAGGGCACCGTGATTGAGGGGCATCCCATGGCTCGAACCAGTACAGACCAGCAGCCGCGCACACCATTCCTTTCCCGCCCCGGTGTCCGCCGGCTCACGCCGTTCGTTCTGATCACTGCGATCGCTCTGATCTTCATCTTCGAAAACCGCACGAGCGCCAAGATCCGCCTTCTCATCCCAGAGGTGACCATGCCCCTATGGGGTGCCCTTTTGATCGCCTGGGCCCTCGGCATGCTCGCCTGCGCCTTTACCGTGCGTCGGCGTCGGCACCGAAATACACGACGACCGAGCGCCTGATGTCCAGGGCCCCAGCCAGTATCAGCTAGTCACCCGCAAGAGTGTCGACATGGCCACGTATTCGTCACCACCCGCAACTACGTGTACGAGTTCGATCTCACTGGATGGGGCTGGATCCATCTGATCATGGGCGTAGTTATCACTCTCGCCGGTTCAGCCCTGTTCCAGGGCGCCACCTGGGCCAGGGGCGTCGGTGTGGGGCTGGCCGGTCTGGCCATGCTCGCGAACTTCCTTTGGATCCCCAGCTCCGGACGCGGAACCTCACCGGGCAATACAGCTAGGGCTGCGTCGAACTGGGCTGGGCCTTCGGGATCCGGTGGGTGAAGAACATCGCGAGGAGAGCAGTGAAGGCGAGGATGGCGAGTGCGGCGCGCAGACCGTTGAGCCTGGCGGCGTCGTTCGCGTCGAGCGCCGCCTGAGTCACCTCCGTGCTCGTGCCCGCCTCGTCGAGGGCGGTCTTGAGCTGGGCGTCCGACAAGAACGGTACGCCGCTCTGGAGTTCCACGGTCGCCCGGCTCTTGACGTCGGCCGGGACCGCCGGATTCTGGTCCACGCTGGTCAGGAACGAGGTCGTGAGCGTGGCGATCATGATCGATCCGGCGAGTGCCGTACCGATCGAGGCGCCGAGGTTGGTGACGGCGTTCTGGACGCCGCCGACTTCTGCGCTCTGTGCCTCCGGCACCGCGGATACTGTGACCGCCCCGAGCTGGGACGCCAGCGCGCCCATCCCGAACCCGATCAACAGGAGCGGGATGGCGACGATTTCCGCACCGGCGTCTGCGTCGAGCGCGGCCATCAGGACCACCGCGCCCGCGAGCAACGCGAGGATCCCGAGCCGCACCACCCGCCGCGGAGAGACGTCCGGAAAGAAGCGCGGGATCAGGACCGCGGCCGCCAGCAGTGTGACCGACAGCGGCAGGATGCGGGCACCGGTCGCGAGCGCGGACAGGCCCAGGGCCACCGACAGGTAGAGCGGTACGACGAAGAACACACCCATCTGCACGAGGTACTGGAAGAAGAACATCGTCAGCCCGCCGGTGAGTTGCTTGTTCTGCAACATGGCCGGGTCAATGAGTGGCTCCCTCCGCCGCTCCACCAAACGGGCTTCCCAGCGGAGAAAGAGCCAGATCAGAAGGAGACCGGCCAGCATCAGCCACACGACCAGCGAAACTCCGAGCCACGAAGGCGCGTCGGGCTTCGGCCGGAACCAGCCCCATTCGTCCGAGCGGAGTACGCCGTAGACGAAGATCCCGAGCCCGAGCGCGGACAGCACGGCGCCGACGAGATCGATGCGAGGGCGTTCGCCGATCGGCGCGTCAGCGATGCGGCCGGCGAGCACCAGGATGCCGAGCACCATCACGACCTCACCGGCGAAGACCCACCGCCAGGAGAAGTACGTCGTCGCGACACCCCCGATGAGCGGCCCGACCGCGATCGCCACGGCCCCTGCGGCCGCGACGAGACCGTAGGCGGCGGGACGGCGTTCAGCGGCGAAGTTGCTCGCCACGAGCGCCACGATCGCGGGCAGGATGAGTGCCGCCCCAATCCCCTCGAGGAACGACCAGCCGAGCAGCAGCACGGGCAGGTTCGGCGCGAGCGCCGTGGTGAGGGAGCCGCAGCCGTAGATGACGCAGCCGATCATAAACGCGCGTTTGCGGCCGATCAGCGCCCCTACCTTGCCGCCGGGGATCATGAACATCGCCATCACGAGGGTGTAGGCCGTGACGGCGCCTTGGATACCCGTCACCGTCGTGCCCACGTCGTCGGCCACCGTCGCGATCGAGACGTTCATGACCGAGCTGTCGAGCGCCATCAGGAACTGACCGGCCGCGAGTGTCAGCAGGACGATTCGCGCCGTTGCCGAACTCTCAGCAGTGCCCGCCCTGGGTGCCATGCGCGAATCGTCCCAGCCGCCCCGGAGGGCGATCCGCGACCCGCCACGGAGATCAACCGGTTGGCGGACTCCTCAGCGGCGACTGGGCCCCGCATCAGGCAGGGGCACGCAGTTGCCTGGGGTAGTCCGTCACCGGTCGGTAGCCTGTTCGTAGAGGTCCTGGCCTGCGACAACGGCCACCGAGGCTCCGTCCCTGTATGGGGGCGGAGCCTCTGCGTGCGAAAAGGGCAATCCGCTGCGCACAGTTCGAGCCGCTTCCTCAAGCTGGGGACACGGCCGCTGAACCGGCTGGGCTCGTCCATCCGGGACGCGTTCGGGACGCAGGCGGGACACAAGGACAGGAACAGACTGACAAGCCCCGGGAGTCATCGGCACGATGCACTCCACTTGACCTGCGAAAACGTCAAGAATGAACGTTGATCGGCAAGGGCCGCCAAGATCCCGAATGGACTCATCATCCGTCGGCCGTGGGTTCGAGTCCCACCCGCCCCACCACAAGGGCGAGCTAAAGAATCGTTCTGACCAGCAGCTTCGCTGGTCGGGTGCGGCACTCGGCACTCATGGAGCATCCGTCGCCGTTCCCCATCGGCGAAGAAAGCGGGGCGCAGCTCGATCACATCGGGCAGGTCCACGTCGAACCAGTGGGCCCTCCCATCGGCGACACGCTCGTAACGGGTGTTGAGGCCGGTGCCGAGCTCGACGACGGTGCCGTCCGGGTGCCGCCGAAGGAAGTCGCGGACCCAGTGGTCGAAAAGGAGCGTGCGCAGTGTCGCCCCGACCAGACTGGGCACCCCGTCGAAGCGGGAGAAGTAAAGTCGTAGTCCAAGGACTCAACCATCTCCTCGGCACGAGGGTCGCTCAGCAGGCCGTCCGGTTTGCGGCTCTCCACGGCCCTGCCGTAGAGCGGGATCAGCAACGTCTCCTGAACCGCCCCAGTTGCACGGCACGGCGGGACGGGCGTGGTGTGGGCGTGCGTGGCATGTGATTCATGGCCGACCTCCTCGGAGTGCTGCTGCTGCCTCAGCGCTGCGCCACGGGCTGACGCTCGTGCGGGTCGTGCTCGTGCTCGCAGATTTCGTCCAAGCCGTACGTCTCCCAGGCGGGGAATGGGTCGGGGAAGCCGGACCAGTGTTGTGGGCCTCGTGTGTACTCGTCGTCGGTGAGCAGGCAGGAAGCCAGCGCGGCCCGCAGAGCCTGGGCCTCCAGTTTCGTCCCGATGAAGACCAGCTCCTGGCCGCGGCCGGCATCCGCAGCGGCGTCACGCGCCCCGGACGGCTCGAACCGCGCCACCGCGCCCGCCTGCGACCACAGGCCCGTCACCTGTGGGCGGGACGCCAGCCAGAAGAAGCCCTTCGAGCGCAGGACGTCTCCGTACACGCCGCTGTCGAGCTCTTCGGCGACGAAGCTCCACAACCGCCGGGGGTGAAAGGGGCGTTCGGAGCGGAAGACCGTGCTGGAGATGCCGTACTCCTCGGTCTCTGGAACGTGGTCGCCGTTGAGCTCCATGACCCAGCCTGGCGCCTGCTGCGCGCGCTCGAGGTCGAAGAGACCGGTACCGAGCACCTCGGCCGGAGCCACCCGGCCGTGCCGGACGGGCACGAAACGGGCCACGGGGTTGAGCCGGGACAGCGTCGCCCGCAGCCGGTCGGCCGCATCGGCGTCCACCAGGTCGAGCTTGTTGAGAACGATGACGTCCGCGAACTCGACCTGGTCCATGAGGAGGTCGCTGACCGTGCGCTCGTCGTCCTCGTACTGGTCCAGGCCGCGCTCGACGAGTTCATCGCCGCCTTCCAGCTCCCGCAGGAAGTTGGCGGCGTCGACCACGGTGACCATGGTGTCCAGCCGGGCCACCTCCCCCAGAGTCGCGCCGTCGTCGCGCGGGAACGCGAAGGTCGCCGCAACCGGCATCGGTTCGGAGATGCCGCTGGACTCGATGAGCAGGTAGTCGAAGCGCCCCTCCCGGGCCAGCCGGTCCACCTCCTCCAGCAGGTCATCCCGAAGCGTGCAGCAGATGCACCCGTTCGTCATCTCGACCAGCCGCTCCTCGGTCCGCGACAGGGCGGCGTCGCCGCCGCGCACGAGCTCGGCGTCGATGTTGATCTCGCTCATGTCGTTGACGATCACCGCGATGCGCAGGCCGTCGCGGTTGTTGAGGAGGTGGTTGAGCAGGGTGGTCTTGCCGGCGCCGAGGAAGCCGGAGAGCACGGTCACGGGCAGCGGGTCGGTCATGGTGCGGTCAGCCCTCGGGATGGAGCAGGCCGCGCTGGTAAGCCGGTATGAGGCGGCGCGGCACCTTGTACACACGGCCGTCCACGGTGATCGGCACCAGCTCAGGCGCATTGGCCTTCCACTGCGCGCGGCGGTGGCGGGTGTTGCTGCGGGACATCTTCCGCTTCGGTACGGCCATGGCCGGTCCTCCTCGGGGCCTGGATGTGGGGGCCCAGGCTAGATGAAAACGGATGCCGTTTCCATTTGACTGGACTCGACGCCTGGACGCGAGCCGTTAGGCATGAAAATCATGTTCAATTAGCATGGTGTAGCGACAAGACATCGGTCAACCAGGGAGTCCGCGATGGGCGAGGTGGACGAGGCGAAGGGTGTGCAGTGGACGCGCGCTGATACCGGCGTACGCAGGACGCGCCAGCGGCGTGCCGTGCTGGACACGCTGGGCCTGTGCCGGGAGTTCGTCTCCGCGCAGGAACTGCACGCCCTGATGGCGGGTTCCGGCTCCACGGTCGGGCTCACCACTGTCTACCGCGCGCTGCGGGAACTGGACCGGGCCGGGCTCGTCGACGTCGTACGGGACGAGGGTGGTGAGCGCCTGTACCTGCGGCGGCCTACGGACGAGCACCGGCACTACCTGATCTGCCGCTGCTGCGGCCGCAGTCAGCCGGTCGACTCGGAGGCCGTCGAACAGTGGGCCGACCGCCTCGCCGAGACCACCGGCTTCTCGGACTTGGAGCACACCCTCGAACTCAGCGGTGTGTGCAGCCGCTGCCGACCCGGCGAAGGAGAAGAGCCGTGCCGCCAGGCACCCCGCCTCACCGGTCACCCAACCTGTCCGACCTGAAGGAGCCCGTACGCCGTCTGCTGGACCTCGACGACGACACCGCTGTCACGCCGCGGCCAACCGCTCCATCGCCACAGCGCACGTGACGAGGACACCGTGCCGCCCAGCGTTCGCGATCGCGGACAGCAGCGGCGGCATCGTGGCCGGCACCACTGCACACGGCGAGGCCGCGATCATGATCGCGCTCTACGTGGCCTTATGGGGATCCGAGCCTGTCTGCGCCCTCTGAGAGCCCAACAGCTCTCTGCCAGGTGGTAGGCAGGGCGGCGGTTCGAGTCCGGTCTCGGCACGGAGTCCGGCGATCAGGCGCGGTCGATGCCGGATCTGCTTCAGCCCGCGCTCGACGATGCACACAAGGTGGGCGAGGGCGATGTTCGCGAGTGCGCCGCACTTGAAGCAGCGACCAGATCCCCTGTGCCAGGTGGGTCGAGAACTTACGCCGGGGGGGGGTGTAGCGGGACCTGGACACGGGCAGCGTCGGGGGGGGGGGGA
>NZ_JBQQBW010000080.1:0-32422 GCF_052245415.1 Streptomyces sp. 8N706
GGCGGGTGGGTTCTACCAATCCACCCATTCCTTGCATAAGGCGCTCGGATCTCGACGCCCGAAGCCCGGGGCCCGTGACTCGACGCTCGAAGCCCGTCCCCCGAGCTCCGGGGACATCCGGGGACCCCCGGAGCTGGAGCGGGCCCGGCCACAGCCGGGGCTTCCCGGGCGGGCGCCGGACAGCCCCTGGACGACCGCCGGCCATCCTCCCCGCCCCCCGGGGGAGGCTTCAGCGGCACCGGGGCCCGGATGGAAGAAGCGTTCACCGTTCCTTGCGAGGGGGCGGTAGCCGCTCGATCCGCCCGCGAAATGCCGTGAACGTTCCAATATGAGCAATTACTCGCAACGGACCTCGCCACCGAATTTCGCTGATCGGCCTTCGGCCGTCACAATCACCCAGACACCTTCCCCGTTTCCCAGCGGACCCGATCCTGCCTGCGTGCGGTTACGACTCCCGTAGCCGCCAGTGGCCCCGGGTGGCCGCAGGTGTGGGGTGGGTGCATTCACATGGGCGAAGGAGATGATCTCCCTCCGAGGAGGCACGTAATTGGAAGGAAGGCTGGCCATGACTGCGGATGCGCGTGGCGAGGTCGAGGAGTTCATCCTCGGGGACCGGTTCTCCTGCCTGGCGGGTCGCTCCGCCTGGCGCAGGGGCGGCATCACCCACCGGCACTACGACCTGCTGGGAAGCGAGGAGTCCGCCCGGCTGATGGCCCTCGATCTCGCGGAGTTCGTGGGATCGGCGGACTGGAGCGCTCGGACGTTCACCAGCTTCATCGCCACCTTCGCGCAACCGCGCGGGGTGGATGAGCTGCGGTTCGAAGAGCTTCTGTGGCAACAGTTGCAGCTGCTCCACGAACAGGACGCGGAGTCCCATCGCTGGGCCGAGGGCTACTCGTCGGATCCCCAGTCCAAGGAGTTCGCGTTCAGCGTGGCCGGCCACCCCTTCTTCGTGATCGGCCTGCACGAGACCCACCGCAGGTGGGGCCGCCGGCCTCCCTTCCCGATGCTGGCTTTCAACTCCCACGAGCAGTTCGACCGGATCAAGGTCGCCCGGATGTGGGACCGACTGGCGGAAAAGATACGCAAGCAGGACATTCAGCTGCAGGGCGACATCAATCCCAACCTGTACGAGTACGAGGATCTCTCCGAGGCCCGCCGCTACTCCGGCCGCCCCAAGCCCGCCGAGTGGCAGTGCCCCTTCGTTGCCCGCGAAACGGAACGGGAGCGTGCGGTGGAGCAGGAACTGGTCACCTCAGGCCTCGCTGTCTCCGGTTCCAACGATCCTGTATCAGCTTCTGCGGAGCCGGCGCTGTCCGTCATGGCCCCAGGTCGCGTCCCCGCAGGAGTGGGAAACCACCACGACCGAGCATCCGGGGCCTGAGCATCGCGATCCGGTTCGACTGTCCTTCGACTCCGCCGGAGTTCCAGGGGACGGCCGGACCGGCGATGGCAGCTTCCCGACGGCGGTCGCGGTCGATGGACGGCGGCGGGGGTGCGCCCCGGTTCTGCCCCTGCCCGCGGAAGTTCTGAGACCGGTGAACTGAGACCGGTGAACAGAGCCATCCTTTAAAGCGGTGGCGCCGGCCGCGTCGGAGACTTACATTCCCGGCATGGCCTTCCTTCAGATCTACGGCTGACACAGCGGGGGACGACGTCCCCCGCTTCCGTCCCGCAGTGCGGTGCGTGCGCCCCGCGACAGGCTCTGCCGTCGCGGTGCGCCGGACACGCCCGCCTGCCGCGTCCTGTCAGCCGTAGATCTGAAACGAGTGATCTTCCATGTCTCGTCGCCGTGCCCATCTCGCCATGGTCGGCATTCCCGCCGTCAGCCACACCCTTCCCAGCCTCGAGGTCGTGCGCGAGCTGGTCGCTCGCGGCCACCGGGTGACGTACGCCAACGACCCCGCCGTGGCCGACCTGGTCACCTCCACCGGCGCGGAGTTCGTGCCGTACACCTCCGCATTGCCGGTCGCCGACAACGACTGGCCCGACGACCCCATCGCCGCGATGGAACTCTTCCTCGACGACGCCATCCAGGTACTCCCGCAGCTGCGCGCCGCGTACGACCGCGACCGCGCCGACCTGTACCTGTACGACATCGGCGCCTGGGCCGCCCGTGCCCTCGCCGAGGCCCAGGGCCGTCCCATCGTCCAGCTGTCGCCCACCTACGTGGCGTGGAAGAGCTACGAGCAGGACGTCGCGGCGGAGCTGTGGGCGCTGCCCGGCGCCGACGTGTACCGGGCGAAGTTCGCCGCGTGGCTCGCCGAATGCGGGGCCTCCACCACGGATGTGGACGCCTTCTCCGGCCGGCCCCGACGGGCTCTGGCCCTCATCCCCCAGGCCATGCAGCCTCACCTGGACGAGGTCGACACGGATGCGGTGACGTTCGTCGGTCCCTGCCTCGGCAAGCGTACGGACCAAGGCGACTGGACGCGTCCGGCCGGAGCGGAAAACGTGCTTCTGATCTCCCTGGGCTCCGCCTATACGCGGCAGCCGGAGTTCTACCGCCAGTGCCTGGCCGCCTTCGGCGACCTGCCGGGCTGGCACGTCGTCCTCCAGATCGGGACGTACACCGACCCGAAGGAACTCGGCGACATTCCGTCCAACGTCGAAGTACACGCGTGGGTCCCGCAACTGGCCGTCCTGAAGCAGGCCGACGCGTTCATCACCCACGCGGGGATGGGCGGCAGCAACGAAGGGCTGCTCACCGGCGTCCCCATGATCGCTGTCCCCCAGGGCGCCGAGCAGTACAACAACGCCGACCGGCTGGTCGAACTGGGCGTGGCACGCCGCATCGACACCCCGGACGCCACCGCCGAGGCCCTCCGTACCGCCCTCATCGAGCTCACCGCCGATCAGGAGGTCACTCGCCGCTCTGCCCAACTCAGCGCCCAGGCACGCGCGGAAGGCGGCACGACGCGGGCTGCCGACCTCATCGAGGACATGTTGGGCTGACGCCCTCAGGGCAGGGGCTGCTCAGAGCCCGGGGCCCGGGGTCCGGAGGTACGACTCCGGACCCCGGGCTCCGGCGTTCGTCCTGAGGTTGCCCGCCGTGGCGAGCTCTTACGGAACGGGCTGCGCGGCGGCGTACGCCACGAACTTCGCCCAGGTGGCGGACGTGAAGGCAAGCTCGGGGTTGGTGACCAACGCCTGCAAGCACGCACGGGTCTCACCGGGCCGGGAGATCAGCGCGCTGCGTTCTCCGTGACGAGAAGCTGCGGATCGAGGTCTCGGACGCGAGTGACGAACCGCCGCGGCCACGGCACGCGTCACCGGAGGACGAGTCCGGGCGGGGCCTCGCGCTCGTGGCCGCGCTCGCGCACGAGATGGGGCGCGTAACCGCGCCTGCGGCATCGGCAAGACCGTGTGGTTCGTGCTCACTCTCGAGCCGGAGGACCAGCTGTCTTGGGATACCCGCGGGAAACCTTGGATCGATCTCTACCTAGGACAACCGTCCTCGTGCATAGTGGTCATCTTCTTGATCACAGATGGCTGAAATTACATACCAAGGGACCGAAAGATGGCGTGTGAGCGGTGCAGCGGTCGAGACAAGCCGTGGTCGAGGCGGCCCTGCGTGTGCCGCCTCGCGTCGGACCCGTCGGAGCCCTGGATCATCCGTGACACGCTCTACGGCCGCTGGACCACGCTCTCGCGCCCGCGCAAGGTGGTCATCGTGGGGGGCGCTCTCCTGGCGCTGAGCGCGCTGGCCGGTGTCATGCTCCTGATGGAGTCCCAGGCAGCGCCGACGGATTCGGACTCACGGACGGAGCAAACGGCGGAGACGGGCATCGAGGCGCCCAAGCCCAGCCTGATCCTGCCCACAGGTGGAGTGGTCGAACCCGAGCCGAGCCCCAGCCGCTCCCCGAAGTCGCCCAAGCCCAAGCCCAAGCCGAAGCCGAAGCCCACCCGCACCCCTTCGCCGTCGCCCAAGCCCAAGCCCACGCAGAAAGAGCCGGCCACACAGTCGGGCCACCTCACGTACTCCGCCTGGGCCGGGCACGGCTGCGCCTCGCCCGAGGACGGCGGCTACGAGGAGCTCGGCCACTGGTCGGACGGCATCGAAGGCTGGTTCACCGTCAGCCCCGGGGGTTACGAGGGAGGCTCGTGCGACGGCTCCTTCGCCAGTGTCCCCATGTCCGGGGACCGAGACCGGGGCAACGGGGCAGCCGTGTGGTGGTGGTCGGTCGGCGACGACTCGGACCGGTGCGACGTCGGCGTGTACATCCCCCGTGGCGACGACCACTCCGTGGCCGGCGACCCGACGACCTACATGGTGTTCACCGACCTCGACGGCCGGTACGCCGACAGCACCACCTTCCGGATCGACCAGATCGCTCACCGGGGCGAGCTGGTCGACGCGGGCACCTTCCGCGTCGAGGGCGGCCGCATCATCGTGAAGCTGCTGGACAGCGGCCAGGACTGGGACGAGGACGGGCCCACGTACGCCCATCACGCCGCGGGGCAGATGAAGGTGACCTGTCGGTCCGACTGATGGCCGACACATCCGCGCCGTCGTCCCGCAACTGCGTTGCCGCTCAAGCAGGTCATCACCGCACGGTGCGGGCGGCCCGGCTCCGGGCCTCCGCGCCGCCGGGGCGCCGGGGCGACTGGGGCGCTCAGACCAGTCGGCGGGCCGTCGCCCAACGGGTCAGTTCGTGGCGGTTGGAAAGTTGCAACTTCCGCAGTACCGCGGAGACATGGGACTCCACCGTCTTCACCGAGATGAACAGCTGCTTGGCGATCTCCTTGTACGCGTATCCGCGCGCGATCAGTCGCAGCACCTCGCGCTCCCGCTGGGTGAGCCGGTCCAGGTCCTCGTCCACCGGCGGGGCGTCCGTCGAGGCGAACGCGTCGAGCACGAAGCCCGCCAGACGGGGCGAGAAGACCGCGTCGTTGTCGGCGACACGGAAGACCGCGTCCACGAGGTCGGTGCCCGTGATGGTCTTGGTGACATAGCCGCGGGCGCCGCCCCGGATGACGCCGATGACGTCCTCGGCCGCGTCCGACACCGACAGCGCCAGGAAGCGCACCGGTCGCTCCGCGTCGGCCATCATCGCGGCGCTGCGGCGCAGCACCTCCACGCCACCGCCGCCCGGCAGGTGCACATCCAGCAGGACGACCTCCGGCCGGGTCGCGGTGATCACGGTGACGGCCTGGTCCACGTCGGCGGCCTCCCCGACCACCTCGACGCCCGTACGGTCCGTCTGCCCGATCTCGGCCTGCACTCCGGTGCGGAACATCCGGTGGTCGTCGACGAGCACCACCCGGACGCGGCGCTCCGTCGTCTCCTCGCTCGCGTCGCTCATGCCGATGCCGCCCTCTCCATCTCCAGCTCCACTTCCGTCCCCCCGTCCGGCGCCGAACGCAACCGCGCCGTGCCGCCGTTGCGCTGCATTCTGCCGATGATGGACTCGCGTACACCCATCCGGTCCTCCGGAACGGCGTCCAGGTCGAACCCCGGCCCCCGGTCCCGTACGGCCACGAAGGCGGTTCTTCCCTCGACTTCGGCGTAGACCTGTACCGTCCCGCCCTCGCCACCGTACTTGGCGGCGTTGACCATCGCCTCGCGCGCGGCCTGCATCTGTGCGGTCAGCTTCTCGTCCAGCGGGCAGTCGCCGACGCAGACCACCTCGACCGGCACTCCGTGATGGTCCTCGACCTCGGCCGCCGTACGCCGCACCGCCTCCGCGAGGGTGTCCGGCTCGTCGGCCTCCTCCTTGCCGGTGCCCTCGGGCTTGTAGAGCCAGACGCGCAGCTCCCGCTCCTGCGCGCGGGCCAGCCGTGCCACTTCCCTGGGGTCGTCGGCGTTGCGTTGGATGAGGGTGAGGGTGTGCAGGACGGAGTCGTGGACGTGCGCCGCGACCTCGGCGCGCTCCTGGGCGCGGATGCGCATCAGCCGTTCCTCGGAGAGGTCCTGTGTCATCCGTACGACATAGGGGCCCGCGAGCAGCGCGATGCCGACGAGGACGGCGAGCGAGGCCTGGAGCACCGCGCCGAGGTGCCTGGCCGAGCCCTGCAGGACGACGATGCCGGTGATCCCGGCCCCGACGAGCAGCACTCCGGCGGCGCTGCGGACGACGGGCAGGACGCGTTTGCTGCGGCCGACCTCCATCCAGTGCGCGCGGCGGGCGTTGTCGGCCTGCCGCCAGACGAGTGCGACACCGGCGCCGATCAGCAGGGCAGGCCAGACGTAGGCGTTGGCGGCCCGGCCGAGCTGGAGGTTGTCCACGAGGATCGCGAGCGCGGCCACCAGCGCCAGGAGGGCGAAGAGCCGGCCCTTGTCGGGCTTGCGGACGAAGAGGCGACGCCGTCCGCCCGCGCCGGTCCCGGCCGGAGGCCAGTCGGCGCGCGAGCTGTCGACACCGCCGACACCGAGCGGTACGACGAACCAGAACGCCGCGTACAGCAGGGCTCCGAGCCCCTCCACCATGAGCAGCGCCACGAAGACGATACGGACCCATGACACCGGCACCCCGAGATGGCCGGCGAGACCGCGCGCCGCACCGCCGAGCATCCGTCCCTCGGCGCTGCGGTAGAGCTTGCGCACGGGAGGGTCGTCGGAGGGGTCGGGCGCCGGGGCGTACGGGCTCCCCGCGCGGGTGGAGGCGGCGGTCATGAACCGATCGTCACACGTAGGGGCCTACGCGGGCATCAGGGTGGACCCTGATGAGGCCCCGATGTCCCGGGCCGGCCTTGTCCCGGATCCGCCCTGGTACCCGGGCCGCCGTTGTCCCGGCCCCCCTTTACCCGAACGGCCTCGTACCCGAACGGCCTCGTACCCGCCCGGCCTCGTACCCGATCCGGCCTCGTACCCGACCCGGCCTTGCCCGACGGCCGGGCAGAAGCAGGTGCCTACGCACTCGGCAGGCGCAACCCGTCCCGTACGACGTCGAAGATGGGCCGGTGGCGGTCCCACTCGTCTGCCGGGGCCGAGAGGTAGATCGCGTACTCCTTGCCGCCCTCGCGCCCGAAACCGAGGTCGATGGCGCGGTACGTGCGGGCGCTTCCCTCGAAGGTCAGCTCCCACACCGCGGCGGGCTCGCCCCGGAACGTGGTGCGCTGCAAACGCAGCTGCTTGTACGTCGGTTCCTCGGCCTTCAGCTTCCGTTCGACGTCCTTGAAGTGCTGCAGCGGCTTGCCGCTCGCGAAGTCGAGAACGTTGATCTTTATGCCGACCCGGCCGGTGGCATCCAGATAGTTGATCTCCTGCCCCGACTTCACCCGGCGTCTCCAGCCGTTGGGCAGAGGGAAGGAGATGTCGAACTGCTTCTCGTGGAACAGGTGATAGCCGGACGGAGCGGGGGACGGCTCGGGCGACGTGGACGCCTCTCCGCCCGCTTCCGGACCGGAGGCGGCTCCCGACACCTTCACACCGCTGTCCGCGTCGCGCAGGGCCAGCAGGGTGCCGCCGACCGCCAGGGCTGTCACGAGGACACCGGTGACGGCCCACAGCCCGGTCCGCCGCAGCCTCTGTCTGTCCGAGGGCTCCGGGGGGCCGGACGGCGTCCGGGCGGTCGCCGCGTCGCTGCCGCGGCGGGTGGTGGCGCCCCCGGCACCACCCGGTCCCGCGTCCGTGACCGAGCCCCCGCCCGTGCCCCCGCCCGAGCCGGTGCCGGAACCGCCCGAGCCGGTACCCGTACTGCCCGAACCCGTACCCGTACCACGAGAACCCGAGCCCGAACCCGTACGTCCCGCGCCCAGGAGCAGTGTCGGGTCCACGGCCGCCGTCTCCGCCTCGGCCGCCGGTACCCGGAGGCCGCGCTCCACGGTCTCCGCGTCCGGCCGTGCCTCCGGCTCCTTCGCCAGGAGCTGTTCGATCAGCCCGGTGAGGGCCCCGGCCCGCCGCGGCGGCTCCAGGGGATCGACGGCGATGGAGTACGCCGTCTCGATGGCCGTGGCCTTGCGGAACGGAGGCCGCCCTTCAACGGCCTGATAGAGCGTCGCGCCCAGCGCCCACAGGTCGGAGGCGGGCCCCGGGTTCCCGCCCCTGACGCGCTCGGGGGCCACATAGTCGATGGACCCGACCAGTTCGCCCGTCCTGGTGAGCGTGGAGGTGCCGGAGGCCATGGCGATGCCGAAGTCGGTCAGCACGACCCGGCCGTCGGCGCCCAGCAGGACGTTGCCCGGCTTGACGTCCCGGTGGAGCACTCCGGCGGCGTGGGCCGCCCGTAGCGCCGCGATCATGCTCCGGCCGATCCGGGCCGCCTCCTGCGGTGACACGGGCCCGTCCTCCTTGAGCACCTCACCGAGCGTCCGGGACGGCACGTACTCCATGACGATGCACGGCAGCCCCTCGTCGTCGACGACGTCATGCACGACGACCACGTTCAGATGGGCGATACGGGCGGCACTGCGCGCCTCGCGGCGGGTGCGCTCGTAGAGGGTGGCGCGTTCGTCGTCGGCCAGATGCGGCGGCACATGCAGCTTTTTCAGGGCGACATGACGGCCCAGCATCTCGTCCTCGGCCCGCCACACGGTGCCCATGCCTCCGCGGCCTATCCGCTCCAGCAGCCGGTACCGGGCAGCGACCAGCCGCCCCTCATCCGACTCCGCACCTTTCGCCACGTGTGCCCGCCCCTTGCCCCTTGCTTCCCCCGCCCGCCATGTCCCCGACACGATAACCGCCGCCTCCTGCCCGTCCCCAGGGGGGAGATCTCAGGGTCGGGCCAGGGTCGAGCCGGGTGCACAGGGGGTCGCCGGGCCGTCACCATGGACGGATGACCGACCGCCAGACCGCCCCCGGTGCACCGCCCGCGCCCGGGGACGCGCACCGTACGAGCCCACCGCTGCGCCGGAGCCGCGGCAACAAGGTGGTCGCGGGCGTGTGCGGCGGGCTCGGACGCCACTACGACATCGACCCGCTCATCTTCCGCGTCGTGCTGGCCGTGCTCGCGGTCTCGGGCGGCGTCGGTCTCCTCGTATACGGGTTCGCGTGGCTGCTGATGCCCCTCGACGGCGAGGAGGAGAACGAGGGCCGTCGACTGCTGTCCGGACGGGTGGAGGGCCCGGCGCTGACCGCCGTCCTGTGCGCGCTCGTCGGCTGCGGTCTGCTGCTGTCGGTTCTCGGCAACGGCACGGTCCTGACGTTCGCGACGCTGCTGTCGGCCGCCGTGATCGGTGGCGCCCACTGGTCGCGCCGCCGGCGTCACCCGGAGCGGGAGGGCGGCGCCGCGGACGGGGCGGCGTCCCCGGCGGCCGGCGGCGTCTCCCCTGGTCCGGGCCATGGAGCGGCCCCTCCCGAGACCCAGGCACCGCCCGCGCCGGGCGCCCCGTCCTGGTGGCGCGAACCGATCGTCAAGGACGGTACGAGCGGCACTACCGGCACGGGCTATCTCTGGGGGCCGGACGACGGACCGTTCGACAAGAAGGCGACGGCCGCGCGGCCCTTCGGGTCCCGTGAGCGGACCGGGATCGGCGGCAGGGTCTTCCTTCTCGCGGTGGCCGCGGGCGCGGCGGGCACCCTCGCCTCCTGGGACGCCCAACCGCTCGGTACGAGCCTGGAGATCGGTCTCGTCTGCGTGCTGGGTGTGCTGGGTCTCGGGCTCGTGGTCAGCGCCTGGTACGGGCGGACCGGCGGCGGGACGATCGTGTTGGCGCTGCTGACCTGCGTACTGCTGGCGGGCGCGGCGGTCCTGCCGAAGAGCGTCACGGCCGAGTGGACCCGTACGGAGTGGAAACCGGCCTCGGCATCGGCCGTACGGCCCGGCTACGCCCTCGGCACGGGCGTCGGCACGCTGGACCTCTCGGTGCTGGCTCCGGCGAGCGGAGAGACGGTCGCCACGCGGGCGGATGTCGGCGCGGGGAAGCTACGCGTCGTGGTGCCGGCGGGCGCGACGGTGGAGCTCGACGTCGAAGTCGGCCTGGGCGACCTGCGGTTGCCGGGCGACCGGGACGAGGACATCGACGTCTCCCCGGGCCTGCACAGAGAACTGACGCTGAAACCGGCGAGCGGCCGTACGGCGGGCGGCACGCTCGAGCTCGACCTCCAGGCCGGTGTCGGTCAGGTGGAGGTGGCCCGTGCGGGGTCATGAGTTCGAACCGGGCAAGCTGATCGCCGGAATCGTCCTGCTGGTGGCGGCGGTCATCCGGGCTCTGGACGCGGCGGGCGAGTGGGAGACCCCCGTATGGGTGCTGGTCCCGGTTGTCGTCGTCGGCCTCTCCCTCGCGGGCCTGGCCTCGTTCCTCAGCTACGCGTACACGGCTCGCCGCCGCCCGGTGCGACAGCCTTTCCCGCCGGACCACCGGGCGGGGTGACCAGTCGCCTGCGTGGGGCCGGTGACGGGCCGTGGGGCCCGGTGGTGAGACGGCGTGGGGCGGACGCCACGGCGGCGCGGCGTACGGCCGCGTGGCCACCGCGTACGGCCGCGTTGGCCCCACCGCGTACGGCCGCGTGGCAGGCCGCGTACAGCGGCGTGGCGCACCGCGTACGGGCCGCTGAGGCGCAGCCGGAACCGGCTGGTTCGTCAGTCGGCGGGGACCTCGACCGCGGACGGAGCGGCGCGGCGGAGTTCATCCAGGGCCGTCCTGACGGCAGGGTGCTCCCGCCCGCCGCTGCGGGTGCAGGTGAGCAACTTCCGGCTCGGATTGCCCACGCAGGCCAGCCGGGTGACCGGCAGGCGCGGCGCGAGCTCGGCGAGGCGTGGCACGAGAGCAACGCCGAGCCCGTGCGCGACGAGGGCGCCGATCGCGTGCCAATCCCGTGCGTGATGAACGATGTTCGGGGCGAACCCGGCGGCGCCGCACGCCGAGAGGGCGTGTTCGCGGCAGGTGCTCTCGA
This sequence comes from Streptomyces sp. 8N706, assembly GCF_052245415.1. Taxonomy (NCBI): domain Bacteria; kingdom Bacillati; phylum Actinomycetota; class Actinomycetes; order Kitasatosporales; family Streptomycetaceae; genus Streptomyces; species Streptomyces sp. 8N706. Next base: position 10,778 of record NZ_JBQQBW010000080.1, read on the forward strand.
GCGGGACGATCCACTCCTCCGCCGCGGCCTCGGAGAGCTCGACCCGGTCCCGGTGCGCCAGTGGGTGGGAGGCGGGGACGACGAGGTCGAAGGGGTCGTCCAGCAGCGGCTGTTGATCGAACCGGGTGTCACGGGTCGAGGGGTTTCCCGGCGTTGCCTCCACGACGGCGAGGTCGACCTCCCCCTCGAAGAGGAGATCGAAGCTGCTCCGCACCTCGGTCTCCTGGATCCGTACGGTCAGCCGGGGATGGCGTTCGCGCAGCGTGGCCGCCAGGGGGGCCAGGAGCGTCGACACGGCGACCGGGAAGCCGCTCACCCGCAGCAGACCGGCCGGTTGATCGCCGGTCGCCCGCAGGTCGATCTCGGCCTGTTCCCAACGGGCCTGGATGGCGTCGGCGTGCGCGAGCAGGCTCAACGCGGCGGGCGTGAGCCGGACCCGGCGGCCATAGGGCTCGAGCAGTACGACACCGAGCTCGCGGCCGAGTTGACGGATCTGCTGGGAGGCGGCCGACGGTGTGAAGTGCAGGGCGTTCGCGGCGGCGGTGACCGTGCCGTAGTGCGCCACCGCCCGGAGGACGCGCAGGCGCCGCAAGTCAATCATGTAGGCCATGCTTCACGGTTCACTCCACAAAGGCAACCTGGACGTGCACGGTATGAGCTTCCATGCTGGGTGGTGACGACAGCGGAAGGAGATCCGATCGTGACAAGCCAGTGCCCGCACTGCAGTTGGCCGGACGCACAGCCGTTCCAGGTTGTCTCCCGGCATCGCACCGCCGCCGGAGAGACCGTATGGACCCGTTGCTCCTGCGGTTCCCTGCAAGTGCGCCTGCTCGACGCAGCCGGGGTCCGCATCACCTCACGCGGCCGCCCGGCACACGGCGGGGTCGCACAGCCGGAACCGGTGACGGACTCATGCCTCCGCTGAGCGGAGCCCCTCGTGCAACGCCCCCGTCCTTCAAGGACGGGGGCGGTTCGTGGCGCCGGCGCCCCCTCCACATCGGCACAGGCTGCCGGGTCATCGGAGTGCACGCATACGTCGGCCGTTCGGCGGCAGACCGCCCCCGGCGCCGGGCGAGGCCACACCGGGCGGGTGGAGCGCTCCGGCCCCTCCCGGCGGCCGAGTTCCCGCTCCCCGCGACGGCCGTGCTCCCGTGCCCCGCCCGGGGGCCGTGCTCTCGTACCGTCCCCGTGCATGTTCTCCGCTCTCTCGCGGCAGACCCGCTCCGGCCCTCTCCCGGCAAGCGTGCTCCGCTTCCCCGAGAAGGCGCGCTCCCGCTTCAAGCGTGCTCCGCTTCCCCGGCAGGCGCGCTCCCGCTCTCCCCCGCAGGCGTGCCTCGCTCCTCAACGGCGGGCATGCCTCGCTCCTCCGCGGCTCATCAGCGCGGAGCCGCTGCGCTCCCTGCCGCTCGCTCCCGCCAGTACGCGAGGCTGGCCCGAGCCGCCTCCAGTCCCTGGTCGCCGACCGGGCCGGCCGCCCAGTCGGCGACCGCGGCGTCCAGCAGCTTCACGGCTCCCGCGGCGTCCCCCGCCTCCCCGACGAGAGAGCCCAGGGCATGCCGGTGGGCGAGAACCCGGGGGTCGGTGGCCGAGAACTCCCGCGTGCCGTCCGCGACGATGCCCGCGAAGAGACGTACAGCCTGCTCCAGGCGGTCCGGTTTCGGTATCGCCCCCGCCAGTCCCAGCTGCCGCAGCCGCAGCGCGAAACGGGCCCGGGCCGAGAGCCCCTCCCGGGTCCGGCCGGTCCCGTACGCCGGATTGCGCACCGGGGCCAGGTCGCCGCTGTCCCCGACCGTCCGCTGCGAGGGGACGGGGCACGGCTCGTCAGCGGTGGGCAGGAGGACCGCCAGGTACCGGTACAGCGTCGCCAGATCGAGGTGTGACGGACCGTCCGGCACACCATCCGCGAGGAGCCGCAGCAACTCGCCGGTGAATCCTGTGTGCACGGCCCCCTCTCCGTAGCGCGCCTTCTTCGTCCTCGACGTGGCCGTCAGGAGGTGGATACCGGCGCCCGCGGGGCTGTCGAAGGCCCGGCCCGCGTAACAGCAGTCGAGGATCGCCACCTTGTGGCGCGCCGGAGCCCGTCGCAGCGCCTCGAAAACGGCGTCGACGGGCAGCGAGGTCCGCGCCGCCCGCCCGGGTTCGTCGACCGAGCCGGGGAGCGCGAGGCACAACCGGTCCGCTTCCGCCAGGACACCGTGCCCCGCGTAGTAGAAGAGGCAGAGGTCCAGCCGGTCGACGCCGGACGACGGCAGCAGGTCCAGCACCTCACCGGCGGAGCGCGGGTCCACGACGGTGTGGATCATGGCCGGGTCGAAGCAGCCGAGCGGTCCCGTCAGCGCCTCGGACAGTGCGGCCACATTGGCCGCGGCCTGGCGGACCGGCAGGAGCCCTCCAGGGGTCACCTGCGTGGCCGTACCGACCAGGACGGCGGCGGCGCGCAGGGGGCGGGGCACCTGCAGGGCCCAGCCGCCGCCGGCGCAGCCGTCACCGTCCGGGCCTGAGTCGCCCCGGGCGTCCCCGTTCACACCCTCACGCCGCCGGTCCACACCGCTCCCGTCGCCATCCGCTCCCGCCACGATCCGTTCCGTCCGTCACCTCGCCAGGCACCGTGCGGCCGACCGCCATGGGGCGTAGGGCCCAGCACCGGCACCGGCACCGGACCAGTCCCTTCCGGACCCTCCATCCGTCAACCGCCCCTCCACCCGCTGCCCCGCAAGCCCGCCGTCCGCCCGACGCCCCTCCGGCAGACGCCTCTTCGCCAGATGCCCTTCCGGCAGGCCGAGCCCGCCCGCCCTCCCGGTCGCGGCCGCCCTCGCTCCACCGGTCAACCGCCGGTCCCTGCCGTGCGGTCGGCCCCGCTCTCCCCGCCGCCGTTCACAAAGCGCTCCAAGTCCTCCCGTACGGCGGCCGCCTCAGCCGCGGTGCCCGCCGACAGCTCGATCCGCGCACCGTCGGGGCGCACGGCCCGGAAGACGATGCGCCGTGCCTTGACGCGCTCCGCCAGCCACATGGCGAACGCTCCGACCCCCGCCGTCACCAACGGCTCGACCACGCCCGCCACTTCCACGGCGTCGGCCAGCGCTCCCTGCTCCCCGGGGGCGGGCGGCGCCATCCGTACGCGCGCGGCGCCCCTCAGGTCCTCGTCGTCATCCAGCCACTCCGCGAGATCGCGGGCCAGGCTGTCGGCTTCCGCCGCCGCGCCGTCGAATTCGAACGTGAGCATGGTCCTCTGAGCCCTTCATGGGTGGTGAGTGGTGGTCGCCGGTGACGGCTGGAACCGGATGACGCCCAGTACCCGGTGACGCCCAGTGCGCCGTGGCACGGACACCGGACGGAGAGACGGGATCGAGACGCAGGTGCCGTCACAGCCCGGGGAAGTGCGGGTCCGCCATCGCCCGCGGACCCGGCGTGCCAGACGTGCCCGACGGACCCGCCGCCGACGCCCGGCTACCGGAAGGGCCGCCACGCCGCGCCGCGGTGTCGAAGACGGGCGGCCTGCCCGGAATCTCATACGGGAATCGGAAGGTCGCCGTGGCCTCCGGCAGATCCACCAGATCGCTCAGCATCCGCTCCACCGGACCGAGCCGTCCCGCCGGTGCCCCCTGCCCGTACGCCTCCTCCAGCCAGGTCCGGCCGAGGGCGGCGGCAGTGCTCCAGGCCGCCTCGGCCTCACTCCCGGCCGGAACCCGGACCACAGCACCGTCCGGCGGAGCCGACACCGCCGCCGCGACCAGCTCCGCCAGGTGCGTGGGCGCCGGACCCTCGGAGGCGAGGGTGATACGCAGCCGGTGGACCCGGCCCGCGTACCGGTGCACGGCGTCCTGGTACAGCGGAGCCGCCCGTACGGCGAAGGGGTCGGGCGGCACGGTCTGCTGAAAGACCGGATTCGGCGTCCCGGCCACCGCGAGCCGCCCGTACTCCTGTGCGAGATAGCCGAGCCGGACCCGCAGCCCCTCGTCCGCCGCGCAGGGCTCGAGACAGACGCCGATCATGGTGGGGTGCTCCTGCCGTGCCAGCGCGTCCCACACCGGTTCCCAGGACACCGGCCCGGTGGCCAGCGGGAACACCATGACGCCCACACCGAAGCGGGCGTCGTGCCGGGTCGACCGGGCCCAGGCCAGCCGCTTGCGGACCTCGGCCACACCCGCGGGGCCGGTGGCCGGCCGGGGAGGAGTGAGGGCACGCCGCACCCCGTCCGCGTCGAGCCCGTCGGCCCGCACGTGCCGGGGCACGTACATCAGCCGGGCGCGGAGCGCGCGCGCGGCGTCCTCAGCGGCCGTACGCCCGGGGGCGTGGACCTGCCCGAGCAGCGCGCAGGACACCAGTCCGGTGCCGGGGTCGTTCCGGTAGCGGATCTCGAGCCGCTGGAGACCGCCCGGGACCCACTGGTCGGCGAGCCAGATCTGCTCCCGAAACACCGTCTCCGCCCTGCGCCGCTCCTCCGGCAGATCCGCGTAGCCGCCATGCCCGGCCAGGACGGAATCGGGCTCCAGCCGCGCGCCCACCCACGCCCAACTCCCCTGCGGCCCCGTCGAGACCAGCACATCGGATTCGCCTCCGGCGCCGGGCCCGGGCGCGCTCCCGGCGTCGGGCCGGCTGTCCGTCGTCATGGCCGCGGCGGCTGCGGGGCATCGGGACGGGGCGGCGGCACCGGGGCGGAGGCCGGCGGCGGGGCCTGCCCGGGAGCCGCGGGCATCTGTCCGGGGAACGGCGGGGCGTGCCCCGGTGCCGGCTGGACAGGGTGTCCGGGTGGCGGCGGAGCGGGAACGACGACATCCTCGATCGGCGGCAGACCCTGAGGGAAGCCGTACGCGTCCGGCACGTCGATGCCCTCGATCGCCACCACCAGGCCTTCCCGGCAGGCCAGATGGACGGCCTCACGCATCGCCTGCGGCCGGTCGGCGCGCATCATCTGCTCCTCGGGCGCGTTGTGGCCGGTCACGCCCCTGATGAGGTCACCGAGGAACTGCGCCATCAGCGTCGCGCCCCGGCGCGAACGCCACATCATCCAGCCGAGGTAGAGGCTGGTCCCGTAGCGGAACACGGACACATACGCGGTGTAAGGGCCGTCCGAAAGGACCAGCCGGTTGCTCACGTCCGCCGCGCCTGCGGGCCCGGTGCGCATCCGCCGCTCCTGTACGCGCAGGGGGCTCCGCCGCGCCCGCAGGCTGCCGCGGATCTGGCTGTACACCGACGCGGCCCGGTCCTCGCGGTCGGCGAGCAGCACCCGCCAGGCAGCGATGGGCTCCGGCATACGGGACATCAGCAGCACGAGCCAGAAGACGACGCCCGAGGCGATGAAGCCGAAGACGAGCCACCCGCCGCCCGAACTGTCGTCCGAGCCGCCGTAGTAGGAGGACTGGCCTGCCGCGGAGATCAGCGACAGGGTGCCGATCAGGAGAGGAATCACCGCGACGAGCACCGAGGCGATGAAGGCCCGCAGCCACAGCTGAAAAATGATCTTCCAGCTGATGCTCTCACCGAGGGCGAGCTCGATGTCCCCGTGACGCAGCGTCTTGTCCAGATACGCGGCGTTCCCGTCTCCTCCGCGCCAGCCCGGCATCTGCATGCCGTCACCTGTGATCACCTTGCACCCCCGATGAGGTCATCCACACTGGATCAGAGGCGCCAGACTCCCACGCCGGAACCCCCAAGTACACCGAGAATAAAGGAAGTTTAAGCTCCGATTTCGTACCCGGCGCCGGACCCGCGGCGTGTCGGGGACAGAGCGCCGAGGAGCACATCCGCGAGGGCGCGGCTACGGGCCCTCGGGCGGCGAAGGCGGCCCGCGGAGAACGCTGCCGGCGTCGACGCCGCCGCGCCGCCGCTCCAGCGGGGTGGGCTCCGGTCCCTGCGGAGCCGAACCGGTCCCTGCGGAGCCGAACCGCTCCTTCGAAGCCGGGCCGCCCGTTCTCGTGGAACGCCGCTCCTGCGGAGCCTTCCGCCGCGGAGCCGGGCGCACCGCCTGTCGCCGCAGAGGTGCCGGTCAGCCGTAGATCTGCTTCCCCCAGCGCCCGCGTCGGGCCGCGATGGCCGCGTCGATCGACAGCAGGGAGGCGCCCGCCAGGACCAGGGGGAGCCAGGCGATCAGGTAGACCAGGTCGTTGCCGTAGTAGTACGGCTCGGTCTGCCAGCTGACCGTCAGCCAGAGGCTCAGCGAGATCAGCGCACCTCCGAAGGCCGCGAGTCGGGCGAAGAATCCGATGAGCGTGGCGACGCCCACCACGATCTCACCGATGGCGATCGCGTAGCCGAATCCTGTCGGGCTCTTGAGGGCGAGGTCCACCAGGACCGGAATCGCCGAACTGTCCCGGACCGAGCGCATGAGCTCGCCGAGCGAGCCGGATCCGCTAGCGGCGAGGAAGGCCGGATCGGTCAGTTTGTCCACACCGGCGTACACGAAGGTGACGCCGAGAAAGATCCGCAGCGGCAGCAGCGCGTAGCGGGACGCCGCCCCCCGCAACGACGCCGGTTCGCCGAGTCCCTCCGCGCGCCGTCCACCCGTACGATCCAGATCCGCATGAGTCATGCCGTCCGCCTCCTCCGGTGCCGTGCAGGCACGATTCTCCCCACGCCGCTGGGCCTCTGCGAGAGGTACGGACAAGGGTCGATGAGGGTTCAGCGATGTTCAACCGTCAACGACATCGATCGGGCAACGGTTCGTCTCCGCACCCGAGGCCGTGATCACCTGGACGTCCACCCGCCCCGGCTCGACCTCCGCCGGAACCGGCACGGTCAGCACCGCGTCCGTCGGATTGCCGAAGCCCCCGGCGACCGGCACCAGCGGCACCTGCACATGAACGGCGCCGATCCGTACGACCATCCGGGCGAGCGCGTCCGCCGTCCCCGCCCCCGGCGGCACGAAACCGCTGCCGCGGATCTCGATGTCGTCCCCGGGCCTGATGGGGCCGTCCAGATCCCCGGCCTCGCGGGCGCGGACGACCGACAGTACGACCGGCCGGCCGCCCTCCGACCACTTGGCGGCCAGATAGGTGGCGGCGGAGACGGCGACCAGCGCCACGATCCCCCACGGCAGCCCGGGCAGCCGCTGCGGATCCCGCACCAGCCGCACCACCGCGAAGAGCGCGGCGGCGGCTGTCACCAGGACGTACTGCACATCGGCGAAGCTTCCCCGCCCCGCGTCGTCCGTGATCAGATCCGCGGCGCGCGGCCGGTCCGCGGAGACCTTCTGGAGGCGGCGGGCCCGCACCCGCTGCCGTACGACGACCGCCACGGCCACGGCCTGCAGACAGGTCAGCGCGACCACGGTGAGCAGCCCGGCGGCACTGCCGAGCCGCAGTCCGTGGAGCAGCCCGGCGCGGTCGGAGGTCACGGTGAGTACCGCCGCCGGTACGAGCACGGCCGCCACGGCGACCAGCACCCACACCGCCGCGACCGTCCGTGAGGTGGAGAGCCGGTTGTCGTCGCCCAGGAGCGGCCCGATGAGCCCGCCCCGGCCGCCGCGCAATCGCATCCTGCCCTCCGCCCGTCCCAACTCGGCCACCTTCCGGGCGGATCGCGTCAGCTCCTCCGCCACCCACTGCCGGGAGGCCCCGGCCGAGTGCGCGAGGGCGCTGGGCACTCCCTGTCCGGACGCCAGTTCCTCGCGCCGCGCGATGAACGCGGCCACCGCACGCCGGTGCCCCTCCCGCGCGCCGTACGGGCACGCGCCGCAGGCGCAGCCGCCGCCATGGGTGCCCTCCGGCAATCCCTCTCTCGCCGAGTCCACGGCCATGGGACAACCCCGCCTCTCTCGCCGCAAGCGCGGCAACGCCCAACAACGAGAGGAAATTGTGCCGCAACGGCCACCGTGCCGGACGCCGGGTCAGCCCAGCAGCTCGGGCTCACTCCGGGTGATCTGCTGCCACAGGGGCTGGTAGTTGATCCAGGCCACGAGATCGCTTCCGAGTTGATCGCGGGTGTGCACCGCGCTCTCATGGTCGATGAGGACCGGCTTGCCCGCCGCCTTCGCGGTCAGCTGCACCTGGCAGGACCGCTCCATGGTGATGAACCACCACGCCGCCGCGTCGACCGAGTCGCCGACCGTCAGCAGGCCGTGATTGCGCAGGATGACGGCCTTGTGCGGGCCGAGCGCGGCAGCGATCCGCCGCCCCTCCTCCTGGTCCAGGACGACACCCGTGTAGTCGTCGAAAAGGGCGTGATCCTCGTAAAAGGCGCACACGTCCTGAGTGATCGGCTCGAGCAGCTCACCGAGCGAGGAGAGCGCGCGGCCGTACGTGGAGTGGCTGTGCGCGGCGGCGACGACATCCGGACGGGCCTGGTGCACCTGCGAGTGAATGGCGAACGCGGCCTGGTTGACGTGAAAGCGTCCTTCGACCACGCGCCCCTCGTGGTTGACGAGAATCAGATCGCTCACGGTGATGTGCTTGAAGGACATCCCGAAGGGGTTGACCCAGAAGCAGTCGGTGAACTCGGGGTCCCGGGCGGTGACATGACCCGCGACACCCTCCTCGAAGCCGAACCGTCCGAAGAGGCGGAGAGCGGCGGTGAGCCGCTCCTTGCGGTAGCGACGCTCCTCCTCCAACGACGCATGGGCCGGCGGCATCGCAAAGTGCAGCTGCTCGGTGGGTATGGGCGTCGGCTCCGGCATCGCGGCTGAACCTCCTCGTGACGTGTGCCAGGGAAGCTACCGCTTAGTACCGAAGGAGAACAGAGCTGCGACGGATCCGCACAGGCCTCCCACGCCCGAACGGAGGAGTCCCTTCGGGAGAACCGCCCCCGCAGAAGCCCGGAGCCCCGGACCCGGCCCGCGCTACAGGGTGTCGATCTCGCTCAGGTGGATGTCGATGTCGAAGGGGACGGTGAGCTTGAGCCGGTCGTGGTGGACGCCGGTGGACCGGTAGGTGCGCGTCTCGTGGTCGAGCGTGAAGACGTGGACGACGGGACGTTCGTCGGCCCGGGCCATGTCGACCCGCCAGAAGTGCGGGATGCCCGCGCGCGCGTACTTGTGCGGCTTGGTGTCGTAGTCGCGGGCCTCCGAGTCCGGCGAGACCACCTCGACCGCGAGCACGAGATCTCCGACCTCGAAGTAGACCTGTTGGCGACTCATCGATGCCGCGGCGCGTACGACCGAGATATCCGGCTCGGGACCGTTGCGCTTGTCGATCACCACGGTCATCTCGCGCTTGACCTTCAGCTCTGGCGGCACAGTGCTACGCAGTCCGCTCACCAGCAGGTCGATCGCATCGCTGCGGAAGAGGCGCTGCGGACTCACAAAAACGAGACTCCCGTCGATCAGCTCGGTGTGCGGCGGGAGGTCGGGCAGGGTGAACAGGTCGTCCACGGTGTAACCGTCACGCGGCGGCACCGGCCAGGGCTGGTGCCGAGCGATCTCAGCGGTCATGAGTGCTCCCATGGACGTGAGTCTGGTCCGTACGGTCAGGCTGCCCATGGCGAACGCCGACGCCGCCACTCAAACTGATGAGCGACGGCGTCAGCGTTGTCACGTAACGGGAGGTTCGGCGGTCACTCCCACTCGATGGTGCCCGGGGGCTTACTCGTCACGTCGAGCACCACCCGGTTGACCTCGTCGACCTCGTTGGTGATCCGCGTGGAGATCTTCGCCAGCACGTCGTACGGCAGCCGGGACCAGTCGGCCGTCATCGCGTCCTCGGAGGAGACCGGGCGCAGCACGATCGGGTGGCCGTAGGTGCGGCCGTCACCCTGGACGCCGACGGAGCGTACGTCCGCCAGCAGCACCACGGGGCACTGCCAGATGTCCCGGTCGAGACCGGCCGCGGTCAGCTCCTCGCGGGCGATGGCGTCGGCCTCGCGCAGCAGGTCCAGGCGCTCCTTGGTGACCTCACCGACGATACGGATGCCCAGGCCCGGTCCGGGGAAGGGCTGCCGCTGGACGATCTCCTCCGGCAGGCCGAGCTCCTGGCCGACCATCCGGACCTCGTCCTTGAAGAGCTTGCGCAGCGGCTCGACGAGCTGGAACTGCAGGTCCTCGGGGAGCCCGCCCACGTTGTGGTGCGACTTGATGTTGGCGGTGCCGGTGCCGCCGCCGGACTCGACCACGTCCGGGTAGAGGGTGCCCTGGACGAGGAACTCCACCGCCTCGCCCTGCGCTCCGGCCTCGGCGACGATCTCCGAGGCCGCCTGCTCGAACACCCGGATGAACTCCCGGCCGATGATCTTGCGCTTCTCCTCGGGGTCGGAGACGCCCTTCAGCGCGTCGAGGAAGCGCCGCTCCGCCTCCACGACCTTCAGCTGCACGCCGGTCGCGGCCACGAAGTCCTTCTCGACCTGCTCGGACTCGCCCTTGCGCATCAGGCCGTGGTCCACGTACACGCAGGTCAGCTGGGAGCCGATGGCCTTCTGGACGAGGGCGGCGGCCACGGCCGAGTCCACGCCGCCGGAGAGCCCGCAGATCGCGCGCTTGTCCCCGACCTGCTCGCGGATCGCCTCGACCGACTCCTCGACCACGCTGTGGGTGGTCCAGCTCGGGTCCAATCCGGCGCCGCGGTAGAGGAAGTGCTCCAGCAGCTGCTGGCCGTGCGTGGAGTGCAGGACCTCGGGGTGGTGCTGGACGCCGTAGAGCTTCCGCTCGTCGTTCTCGATGGCGGCGACGGGCACGCCGTCGGTGCTCGCGGTGACGGTGAAGCCCTCGGGGGCGGCCGAGCAGGCGTCGCCGTGCGACATCCACACCGACTGCTCGTCGGGAGTGCCCTCGAAGAGGGTCGAGCCGGAGCGGGAGACGTTCAGCGGCGTACGGCCGTACTCGCGGCCGCCGGTGTTGTCGACCGTGCCGCCGAGGGCCAGCGCCATCGCCTGGAAGCCGTAGCAGATACCGAAGACCGGTACGCCGGCGTCGAAGATCTCCCGGCCCAGGTGCGGGGCGTCCTCGGCGTACACCGACGACGGACCGCCGGAGAGGATGATCGCCTTCGGGTTCTTGGCGAGGATCTCCGACACGGGCATGGTGTGCGGCACGATCTCGCTGTACACCCGGGCTTCGCGGACCCGGCGCGCGATGAGCTGGGCGTACTGCGCGCCGAAGTCGACGACCAGGACCGTGTCCGGGGAGCGGTCGGCGTCGGGGGCGGGGGTCCCCCCCGTCGAGGAGGAGGGGCGGGTCGCTGATGACACTTCGGCGGCCTTCCGGCGGTGTTACGGAGGTGTGGTGTCACCGAGTCTAACGGGGCCACCGGCACACATTCCGTCTCACCATCCGACCCCGTACGTGACGCCTGTCCCTGATCGGGCATACTGGCTCGCATGACCCAGCACACGACGTTCGTCTTTACCTATGGCACCGGCCCGTCCGGCTGCCATGGTCGCGCTGCTTGAGTCATAGCCAAGCGACTTCCCAGGCGCCCCGGGCCGGTAGAGGCCCGGGGCGTTCTGTCTTTCCGGGTCCTGACGGTCCGGGGCGGCGAGCCCCGAGGAGACACGGATATGAGCATCCCTACCGCAGCACCCGCACCGAAGGACACCGGCGCCCGCACCGATGACGCCGCCGAGGAGATCGTGGCCGCCCGCGAGCGGATCGACGATCTGGACGGGCGGATCATCGGCCTCGTGCAGGAACGGATGGCCGTCTCGGCCGCCATCCAGCAGGCCCGGATCGCCTCCGGCGGCCGACGGGTGAACCTGTCCCGCGAGATGGAGATCCTCAACCACTACAGCGGGCAGCTGGGCAGGCCCGGCACCGCCCTGGCGATGACGCTGCTGGAGCTCTGCCGCGGCCGCGTGTGAGGACGCCCTCGGGCGCGGGTGCGATGTGGCCGGGTGACGAGGCCGGTACGCGCCGGTGCGGCCGGATGGCAAGGCCGGTACGCGCCGGTGCGGCCGGCCGGTACGCGACGGCGCGGGCGGGCGCGGCGAGCCGCGGGCCGCCCGGGTGATGCCCGTGGGATCCGGTCGCGGGGATGCGGGTGCGCCGCGGCCGCGGGGAACGGGCCGGGGATCGGGCAGGTGTGGACGGGCACGTGTGATCGGACAGACGTGAACGGGCACGTGTGAAACGGCTCGTGCGCACCGGCCCGCGTGAACAGGCACGGGCGAACGGGCTGGTGTGATCGGGCCCGCCGCGAACGGGCACGCGGAAAGGGCGGCGGGGAGCGAAGAAACCCTCTCCGGACCCCTCACACCGTCACCCGTACGGCGCGTGACCAGCCGCGAGTCCCTTCGTTGGTCTCGATGTCCGTGCCAGCCAGGGGCGGCCGAATACCACCCGTGGCTCCGCTCCTGTTCACCCGGGCGCCCAGGAGTGACAGGACGGAATCGCTGGAGCGTGTGGCGTGCCGAGCGACTCGGGCTCAGGGACTGACCGAGCGGGGTGCGCCGTGGGACCACGCTCCGGCGCGTGACCGGTCGGCAGGGGACAGCAGCCCGGTCACGGCCCATAAGGACGGCCGGTCCCGGGGACGCCCGGGGCCGGCCGCATCCGTACCAGTCGGCGCTCCGTCGTCCGGCCCAACCCACCGTGCGGCCCCTGGCAACCGTGCACCGCGACCCACCGTGCACCCCGTGCCCAGCACGCGCCCGGCCCGTACCGCTCCCGTCCTCGTCCCCTCCGCCCCCAATGCTTCCCGCGCCACTTCAGCTCCCGTCGCGAACAGGGGGCTCATGTGACACAGATCACTTGAAAGTCGAAGCACCCGTGGCGCAACCCTGCCCACCTCTTACGGGTCACTTATGTGCAAACGCACGGCCCTACCGCGTTCCCCCACCGCGACGGCCTCCCCATGACGGTGCTGCACCCAGCAGCCCTCCGGACCCAGAAGAGGTCTCATGAAGCTCCGCCGCGCCCTGGCGACCGCTGCCGCGACGGCCGCCATAGCCCCTGCCGCGCTGCTCGCCGCCCCCTCCGCCTCCGCCGAGGAGACGGAGACACCGGCCGCCGTCACCTCCGCCACCACGGAGCCCGCGACGGAGTCCAGCGCCCCCGCCGACGAGGCACCGGAGTCCACCGCGCCGTCCGACACGGCACCGGAGACCAGCACCTCCTCCGCCCCCGCGTCGCCCTCGCAGAGCGCCTCCGCGTCCGCCTCGGCCCCCGCGGAGTCGGAGAAGCCGACCGCCTCGGCCTCCGCCGAGCCGTCGACCGACCCCACCGAGGGTCCCCTCGAGTGCAACGACAGCGATGAGGAGCCGCAGTTCGACGACAACCTCGTCACCGGGTTCTCCGGCCTCCCCTCGAAGATCGTCGCGGGCAGCGGGTTCCACAACTTCAAGCTGAACGTGTCCAACAAGTCGGACGCCGTCTACAAGCGGGTCGACCTCGGTGTCTTCGCCGCCCAGGTGGACGAGGAGCGCTGGGAGGTCACCAGCGGCCATCTGAAGCTCCAGTACCAGGACCCCGAGTCCGGCACGTGGCAGGACATCTCCCTGAACGAGAACGACGAGGGCGCGGGCTACGTCGGCTACACCGACATCCGGCCGCACGAGTCCTTCTCGCTCGACCTGCGCCTGAGCGTGGACGCGTCCGCCCCGGCGGGCCTGGGCTTCGCGATCAGCATCGGCGTCTACGCCAACGACAAGGGCGACTGCGTCTACTCGGGCGGCGAGAGCTACTACGAGTTCGACATCCTCAAGGCGGGCTCGGAGCCGGGCAAGGTCCCCGGCGCCAAGCCGCAGGAGGGTGGCAAGAAGCCGATTCCGGCCAAGCCCGCCGGTGACACCGAGATCAACCCGAAGGGCCACCTCGCCGAGACGGGTTCGTCCTCCGCGCTGCCGACCGTCGCCACCATCGGCGGTGTCGCCATGGTCGTGGGCGCCGGCGCCGTCTTCATCGTGCGCCGCCGCAAGTCCGCCGGTTCGGAGGCCGCCGCGTAAGCGGTGACCCGTAGCCGTTAGCCGTACCGGAAGGGGCCGCACCGGAGGGGGGTGCGGCCCCTTCGTCCGCCCTGCGGGCAGTCCGCAGGGCGGACGTACTCCAGCGGACGGCGCCGGGCCGCGGACTGCAGGCGGCGTGAGGCGACGCCCGGCAGACGGCAGGCGGAGCCGTCACCACGCCCGGCAGACGCCAGGAGCCGTCACGCCGTGACGGCAGGTGCCGACACGGTGTATCCGGCAACGGTGTGTCAGGCCTCCGCAGTCGCCGTCGGGTTCTTCGGCGGCACCACCGGAACCGGCAGCACCGGCAGCCGCAGTGCCGCGAAAGCGTGCTCGGGGACGGCGGGCGACCGTGGCTCGACCGGCGCCAGCCGTACGTACTCCGCGCCCTGCTCCGGGCGCGGGTCCTCCTCGCCCTTGTTGGGCCAGAGCGACATGGCCCGCTCGGCCTGGGCGGTGATGGTCAGCGACGGGTTGACCCCCAGGTTCGCGGAGACCGCCGCGCCGTCCACCACATGGATCCCCGGGTGCCCGTACAGCCGGTGGTACGGGTCGATGACGCCGTGTTCCGCGTCCTGGCCGATGGGGCAGCCACCCAGGAAGTGCGCGGTCAGCGGGGTGCCCATCAGCTCGCCGACATTGCTGCCCGCGAATCCGTTGATCTCCTCGGCGAGCAGCCGCGCCGCCTCCGCGCCCTCCGGGATGTGGTCCGGATTGGGCGCGCCGTGCCCCTGCCGGGCCGTGAGCAGGCCCTTGCCCAGGCCCTTCGGCTTCCGGTAGGTGGTCAGCGAGTTGTCCAGGGACTGCATGACCAGCCCGATGATGGTGCGTTCGGACCAGCGGCGGTTCGACAGCGAGCGCAGGGTGAGCAGCGGGTGGCGCAGACACGTGCCCGCGTAGGCGAGAACCTTGGGCACCCGGCCGCCCCGGGGCACCTGGAGGACCGTCAGCATGCCCATGGAGTTCGAGCCCTTGCCGTAGCGGACCGGCTCGATGTGGGTGTTCTCGTCGGGGTGGATCGAGGAGGTGATCGCGACGCCCCGGGTGAAGTCGGCCTTCTTCTCACCGGTCTTCCGGTGGTAGCGCCGGTCGTCGGTCATGGCGCCGACCAGCGCCTCGGAGTTGGTACGGGTCAGGAAGCCGAGCTTGTCCGAGATGCGGGGCAGCATGCCGTTGTCCCGCATGGTGTGCAGCAGGGTCTGCGTGCCGTACGTACCGGCGGCTATGACGACCTGGCGCGCGCGCAGCGTCCTGGTGTCCGCGGTGCGCTTCTTCTCGGTCGGGACGGTGGTCACGAGGTAGCCGCCGTCGCCGTCCTCGCAGACGCCGGTCACCGTGGTCATCGGGTGGACGACCGCCCCGGCCTTCTGGGCGAGGTGGAGGTAGTTCTCGTTGAGGGTGTTCTTGGCACCGTGCCGGCAGCCGGTCATGCACTCGCCGCACTCGGTACAGGCGCGGCGGGAGGGCCCCGCGCCGCCGAAGTACGGGTCCGGGACCTCGTCGCCGGGCTTCCCCGTCGCCGTCCTGGTCTCCTCCCCCCTGACGGCGTCCCTGCCGTCCCCGAAGAAGACGCCCACGGGGGCCATATGGAAGGAGTCCCCGACCCCCATCCGCTCGGCGGTCTTCCTCAGATGCACGTCGGAGGGGGTGAGGGTGGGGTTGAGCCGTACGCCCAGCATCCGCTGCGCCTGGTCGTAGTACGGCGTCAACTCCTCCTGCCAGTCGGTGATGTGCCCCCACTGCCGGTCCTCGAAGAACGCCCTGGGCGGCACATAGAGCGTGTTGGCGTAGTTCAGTGACCCGCCGCCGACTCCGGCGCCCGCCAGGATCATGACGTTGTTCAGCAGATGGATCCGCTGGATGCCGTAGAGGCCGAGGGCCGGTGCCCACAGGAAGTTACGGAGGTCCCAGGAGTTCCTGGGAAGTGTTTCGCGGGTGAATCGGCGGCCGGCCTCGAGGACGGCGACGCGGTACCCCTTCTCGGTGAGCCGCAGCGCGGACACCGACCCTCCGAAGCCGGAGCCCACGACGATCACGTCGTAGTCGTGGGCGCAGTTCTCCTGTGACACTGATACCTCCGAAGAATGGTGCAGGTCGGCGCCGGCCCTCTCAGCCGAGGCGGAGGGCCTTCATCACCCGCAGGCCGCGGGTCATGAACTCCGCGTACCGGGCGTCGTCCATACCGAAGGATGGGGCCAGCGGAATCAGCCGCTGCTGGGCGACGGTCTGGGGCTCGGTGTATTTGAGAATGCCCTCCGAGCCGTGGCGGCGGCCGAGTCCGGAGTCGCCCATGCCGCCCATCGGGGCCTGCACACTGCCGTACCCGGCGGCGTACGACTCGTTGACGTTGACCGTGCCCGCGCGGAGCCTGACCGCGATGGCGCGCCCGCGCCGGCCGTCCTTGGTCCAGACACTCGCGTTGAGGCCGTACGGCGTCGCGTTGGCCAGACCGACCGCGTCGTCCTCGTCGCTGAAACGGTAGACCGACACGACGGGGCCGAAGGTCTCCTCGGTGCACACGGCCATCGGGGACTCGACACCGTCGAGGATCGTCGGCTCGTAGAACAAGGGCCCGACGTCCGGGCGGGGCCTGCCGCCCGCGACGAGCCGGGCGCCCTTCGCGACCGCATCCTCGACATGGCGGGTGACGTTCTCCAACTGGCGTTCGGAGACGAGGGAGCCCATGTCGGCGCCGAAGGCGAGAGCCGTGCCCAGCCGCATCGCCTTCGTCCGGGCGGCAAAGCGCTCCAGGAACGCGTCGGCCACCGACTCGTGCACGTACAGCCGCTCAATGGAGATGCACAGCTGTCCGGCGGAGGAGAAGCAGCCCCGGATCGCCCCGGAGGCCGCCTTGTCGACATCGGCGTCGCGCAGCACCAGCATCGCGTTCTTGCCGCCGAGTTCGAGGGAGCAGCCGACGAGCCGCTCGGCCGCGCTGCGGGCCACCTCACGGCCGGTGCGGGTCGAGCCGGTGAAGGAGACGTAGTCGGCGTGCTGGACGACGGCGGGTCCGACGACCGGGCCCTCGCCGAGGACGACCTGCCAGACATCCGCCGGGAGCCCGGCCTCGATCAGCAGGTCCCGCGCCCACAGGGCGGTCAGCGCGGTCTCGGTGTCGGGCTTCATGACGACGGCGTTGCCCGCGGCGAAGGCGGGCAGCGCGTCGCCGACGGACAGTTCGAACGGGTAGTTCCAGGGCGCGATCTGGCCGATGACGCCGCGCGGCTGGCGCAGCTCGGTGACCTTCGTGAGCGTCGGTACGACACCGGTGTGGCCCTTGGGCCGCAGATAGGCGGGGGCCTTGCGCCCGTAGTGGCGGGCGGCGACGGCGACCGACTGGACCTCCTCGTGCGCATGGAGGCGGGCCTTGCCCGTCTCGAGCTGGATGAGGTCGAGCACCTCGGCCTGGCGCGCCAGCACCAGGTCGTGGAAGCGCAGGAGAACGGCGGCACGCTGCCGTACGGGCACCGCCGCCCACGCCTTCTGGGCCTCGCGGGCCCGCGCGAAGGCGGTGGCCACGTCCTCGGGGGTGGACTCGGGCAGATCGGCGAGCTTCTCCCCGGTGAGGGGCGTGTGGTTGACGGTGGCGCCCGAGCCGACCACATCGCGGGTGAGCCGGACGACGAGTTCGGGGGTGACCACGTCGGCAGCGGTCCGGGCGCCCGCCGGGGCACTGAAGACCGGATTGCCGGAGGAGGTGGGTGCGGTGGCCTGCGTGGTGCCCTTCGAGTCCGTCATGCGGGTGAGGGTATGCCGCGAGGAAAGGCTTTGGGTACCCGTCAGTAACACGTTTTTCGGGGCCCGTGGCGGCATCGGGGATCACGGCACCTACGGGTCGCTGATCGCGCCACTGATGACTGGCACAAGGCTGCTGGTCAGCGAGGTTTGTCCGGTCGGCGCGCTTCCCGACGAGCCGGCTGACGGGTCCGGGGGTGCGCCGGCACCGCTTCGGCGTCGCACGCCGGGAGGGCGCTGAGGGGGGCCGTCGGAGCCGGGCCGGCAGGCGCTCAGGACCTGGGACGGGTCCGTACGAAGGTCTTCAGCACCGTGTCGAAATGGCGGCGGGCGGCGGCGCGTTCACCGATCGGCGCCGAGACCCACACGTCGTACATCTTTCCGGCCTCGTCCCAGCTGATGTCGAAGGTGTGCCGGGGGCCGCCGTCCGCGGTGAAGCCGTTCCAGGTGAACTCCCAGAGCGCGGCGCCCTTTCCGTTGTGCGTCGTCGCGGTGACCTCACCGTCGCGGTAACCCTCGTAGTGGTCCGGCCCTTCCGCATGAGCCTCCCGCATCGCCCCCAGCGGACCGCCCCGCTGCGCGTCCTGGATGTGGATGCCGATCCGGAACTTCTTGCCGGGCGAGTAGTAGAAGACCCGCGGCGGCTCGTAGGAGCGCGTGTAGCCCTCGGGGACGGCGACCCGGAACCCGGCGGGGTCGGAGACGGTGCGGTAGCCCTGGGGCGCGGTGGTCCGCGGCCGTGGCGGCTCGTCGGTCGCCGGGGCGGTCGAGGGGACCGTCACCGTCGGCGAGGGTGCCTGGTTGGACACCGACGGCCGCGGGCTCTGCCGGCTCGTCCCGCTCTCCCGGCTCCAGGTGGCGGTGGGCCCGCCCGCGGTGGTCCCGCTCCGGTTGTCGTCCATCAGCATCGCCACGGCCGCCACGCCCGCACCGACCGCCGCCGCGACGAGCAGCGTGGCCGCCAGGAGCGCACGGGCGCGGGTCGCACGGGCACGGGCCGCCCCGTCGGAGGCCGGCGACGGCGGAGCGGAGCCACCGGGCGGTGCGTCGGCCAGGGCCCGCTGTGGGGACGCATGCCCCGGTCCCGCGTCGCGTCCCGGGGCTGCGCCGTAGCCCGGGACAGCGCCGTAGCCCGGGACAGCGCCGGCCATACGGCCCGTCCGCAGGTACTCCTCCAGCAGCCGCTCGGCCCGTCTGGCGTCCATCCGGCGGTCCGGGTCACGCTCCAGCAGCCCGCGCACGACCGGCAGCAGCGGCCCCGCCGCCTCCGGCGGGCGGATCACATCGGACACGACGGCGTGCAGCACTCCGCCCAACGAGTCCCGGTGAAAGGGCGACTTGCCGCTCAGCGCCGCGCAGAGCAGGGCACCCAGAGACCACAGATCCGACTCCGGGCCGGTCCGGCTTCCGGCCATCCGCTCCGGCGCGGTGTACTCGGGCGAGCCGACGAACGAGCCGGTCTCGGTGATGGTCGTGCCATCGGTGACCTGGGCGATCCCGAAGTCGGTGAGCACGACACGACCGCTGCCCGCCTCCATCAGGACGTTCGCGGGCTTGATGTCACGGTGCAGCACCCCGTGCGCGTGCGCGACCCGCAGGGCGCCCAGCAGGGCCAGCGCGATACGGGCGGCTTCACGCGGCGGTACGGGTCCGTCGACCGAGAGCTGCTCTCCGAGGGACCGGCCGTCGACCAGCTCCATGACGATCCACGGCCGTTCGTCCTGTTCGACGACATCGTGCACGACAACGACGTTGGGATGCTGGAACTGCGCGACCGTACGGGCCTCGCGCAGCGTCCGCTCGCGCTGCGTCCGGGCCGCCGAGTCCGGGAGCCCGTCGTCCATGAGCAGTTCCTTCACGGCGACTTGGCGGCCCAGCAGCTGGTCGGTTGCGCGCCACACGATGCCCATCCCGCCGCGCCCGAGCCTCGCACCCAGCCGATAACGCCCGGCGAGCAGCCTGCCGCCCTCGCCCCCGAAGGTCCCCATGGGGCCATCCTGCCCCACGGGTGTCCCCACCGGGACAGGGCCATAGGAGTGGAGTTCGGGGGAACTCCGGCGCGCCGACCGCCTCGTGCGCCGTACAAGGATCTGGAACCACCGGACGGGCGGGCGGCCCGGGGCCACGGAAGCGATCGCCGTGCGGACCTGTACCGGCCCCGGGCGGGGACCTGGTGCGCACGCCCCGGGCGGGGACCTGTCGCCCCGTGCCGACCCGCGTGCGTACGCCTCCTGCCTCTTCGAGCGGAGGCGTCGTGGTGCGGGTCAGCCGGTCGCGCGGTACGTGCCGCTCGCCTGCTCGAAGAAGCGGTCGACGTCCTCACGGGCATCGCTCGGGCCGAGGACCTGCACGAGGTGGTAACGGCCGTCCACGATCACCGCCAGGTTGCGGGCGTACACCTCGCGGCCGCTGCTGTCCTTCCAGTTGAAGGCGCCCTCGGCCATCGCCGTCTTTCCGACGTCGATACGGCGCAGGCCCGAGGCCGAGGCCCACTGGGAGTCGCGGAACGCCGCCAACTCCCGCTCCTTGTCCTGCTGGTACGCCATGGGGTCGCTGCCGTACGTGGCGACGGAGTCCCTGCCGGGGACGACGATGAGCTCGTGGTCCCCGCCGACGTAGCGGATCTGGCCGCGGGCGTTCTTGCCGCGCCGCTCCCATCCCTGGGCGACGGCCAGCTGGAACCCCTCGGGGTCCTTGCGGAGCGCGAAGCCGTCCGGAAGGCCGGCGGGCTCGGTGGACTGCGCCTCCTGTGACGAGGGCTCCTCCGAGGCGTCCGTGGAACCGTCCTCCGTGCCGGTCGTCGGCCGGGGGGCCGAACTCGCGGAGCCCGCCGCTCCCGTACGGTCCTCGCTGCCGTCCTCCCCGCCCGGGGGCATGAACAGGACGGCGTACGCCACAGCCGCGACGAGGATCAGCAGGATCAGCCCCAGAAGCAGCCGCCCGAGGGTGCGCGGGCCCCGCTGCCGCTTCTCCCGGCCCCGCTTGTGGCGGCCGTGGACGACGGCCGGAGCCCCGGCGCGCCGCTTGCGCACCACCTCGCCACGGCGGCGTACGACGGGGAGCCGGCGGGGGTCGCCGGGCTCCCCGCTGCCGAGGGAGGGAACGGTGACCGTACGGCTGCCCAGCTCCGGCTCGGGCGCCGACCGGATGAGGGAACGGAGCCAGCCGCGGAGCTCCTCGACCTCCGGTCGCTCGGTGGGGTCCTGGCGGAGCAGGGACTCGACGACGGGGCGCAGCGCGCCGCACTCCTCGGCGTAGGCGGGCGGCTCGGAGCACACGAGCTGCACGAGTTCGGCGGCGTTCTCCTCGGGGAAGGGCGCGTGGCCCTGGACGGCACGGAAGAGCAGTGCGCCGAGGGCCCAGAGGTCGGTGGCGGGGCCGATGGGCGGCGCGAGCTGCCAGTTCTCATGGACGGGCCCGGCCTGTTCGGGTGCCCACCGCTCGGTGACGGCCCCGACGACAACGATCCGCGCCTGACGGGCCCGCTCGGCGGCGAGCGGCGTCTCCGGACCGCGGTAGAGGCCCGCGGCGGGGGCGGATCCGACGTCGTCGCCCCAGCGCCCGGACGGACGGGACTGCCGCGGCTCGGGCAGCCGCGGGTGCCCGCCTCCGCCTCCGGGCAGGGCCCCGGAGGCGGCAAGGGATCCGGATCCTGGCAGGACTCCGGTTCCTGGCAGTGCTCCGGAGCGGGGCTGAGCCGTGGGCCATCCCGCACCGGGGGCGTGCTCCTCTCCCCTGCGGGCGGGGGGCACACCGCGTCCCCCCGTATCGCCCGGCCCGGGGCCGGAAGGGCCACCGGCGGAACCGCCGCCGGGAGCTGCTCCGAGGGCCGCGTCGCCCGGCCAGGGGCCGTGCGGGCTCATGCCCGTCCCCGGGCTGCGCCGGCCGGACGGCTCGGGGCCGAAGGGGAGCCCCCCGTCGGACGCGCTCTCCACGCCACGTGGGGCGGGCAGCCCGGAGCGCCCCGGCACCGGTTCACCGAACGGCGAGCGGGAGGAGGGGCCGTGGGGGCCCGCGTCACCCCGCGCGCCGGGGAGCGCGGGCGGGGAGCTGCCGAGGAAGTGATCGCCCCACGGCGTCGCGCCGGGCCACGGGCCGACGTCGTCG
>NZ_JBQQBW010000081.1:0-30432 GCF_052245415.1 Streptomyces sp. 8N706
CTCCTCGTTCAGCTCACCGTTCTCCACGGCTTCCCGCAGTACGTTCTCCACCACCGCGACGGCTTGCTGGCGCACCACCAGCAGCGTGGACTGCCAGGCACGGTTGGTCCGCCACAGCTCCGCCACATAGAGCTGGGTGAACGCGGGATAGCGTTCGATGAAGCCCAGCCCGGCACGGATCATCGCGTCCAGGGCGTCGACCCGGCTGCCGCCCCGCTCGGCCGTCTCGTCCGCGGCCCGCTGGAGCGAGGCGGTGAGCAGACCGACACCGTGCCGCAGCAGTTCCTCGAAGAGCTCGGTCTTGCTGGCGAAGTTGTAGTAGACCGTGCCCTTCGCGACCCCGGCGCGCTCGGCGATCTCGTCCACCGTGGTGGAGGAGAAGCCCTTCTCGGCGATGAGGGTGACGGCCGCCTCGTAGAGCTTGGTCCGCGTCGTCCGGCGACGGGTGCTGCTGCTGTCCATGGCGTTGATTCTCCCCGGAACACCACGTGCCGTGGCCATTGCCCCGGTCATAGGCTCAGCTCCGGATGCAGCCGGTTCAGCGTCCACACCTGCTTGCGGCGGGCCGACCACGCGGTGAGCGCGAGCGCGCCCAGGGTGTACGCGGCGAGTACCGCCGAGCCCAGCCACACGGGCTCCAGACCGCCGCCGGTGATGAGCCGGCGCAGCCCCTCGACGACATAGGTCATCGGCAGGAACGGATGGATGGCGTTGAAGAAGCCGGGGCTGGTCTGTACGGGGTAGGTGCCGCCCGCGGAGGTCAGCTGAAGCATCAGCAGCGCCAGCACCAGGATCCGGCCCGCGGGCCCGAACCGCGCGTTGAGCCACTGCACGATGGCCGCGAAGCAGACCGTGACCAGCGTCAGGAAGCCGACGGTTCCGGCCGTCCGGGCCATCTCCAGGCCCAGGCCCCAGTGCAGTACGGACATCAGCGCGGCCGTCTGGAGCACGCCCAGAGCGGCGACCGGCAGCCAGCCGGCCAACGCGATCCGCCAGGAGGAGGCGCCCGCGGCCAGCGCCCGCCCGTTGAGGGGCTGGATCAGCATGTAGGCGACCATCGCACCGACCCAGAGCGACAGGGGGATGAAGTACGGGGCGAAGCCCGTGCCGTAGTTGGGCGCCTTGTGCAGGGACTGCGAGGCGAGCTGGACGGGGTCGGCCATCACCTCGGTGCGGGCGTCCCGCTCCTTCTTGTCGTAGTCCGGGATCTTCTCGGCGCCGTCGTGCAGGCCTCCGGCCAGCTTGCCCGAGCCGTCGACGAGCTTGAACATGCCGCCGTTGAGGGTGTTGGCGCCGGTGGTCAGCTCGCCGATGCCGCTGTCCAGCTCGCTCGCGCCGTTCTTCGCGGTGCCCAGGCCCGTGTGCAGGGTGTCGGCCCCGCGGGCGACCTTGTGGGCTCCGGCGTTCAGGGCGTTGATCTCCTTGACGGCGGCGTCGAGATCCTTCCAGAGGGTGGGGCCCCGCTGGGCGAGCGTGGTGGCGTAGCCGTGAATGGTGTCCAGGTCCCGGCCGAGCTCTGCCAGTTCACCGTGCTCGTTCTGCACCAACGTGTTGAGGGTCGCTGCCGCGTCCGCCGTCTTGTCCGCAGCGTCCACGGCCTTCTTCAGCTGTGGGCAGGAGGATTCGGGCAGCTGGCCGTCGGTGCAGCGCTTCTCGTAGTCCTGGGCGAGGAAGTCGGCGGCCTCACGGCTGTCGCCGGCCAGCTTCTCGGCCGTGGTGGGGGAGGGCAGCTTGTCGAGGTTGTCCCGCGCGTCACGGGAGGTGTCGGCGACGACCTGGGCCACCCTGCCGATCTCGGCGCCGTTTTCCTTGAGGAACGGTTCCAGCTCCGCCGCCCGTTGGGCGCTGTCCGCGAGCTTCTGGGTGCCATCCGCGACCTTCGCGGCGCCGGTCTCCAGGGTGCCCGCGCCGTCGTCGAGCTTCCTGGTCCCGTCCTTGAGGGACCGGCTGCCGTCCTGGGCGTCGGTGAGACCGTCCGCTAGGTCTCCCGCGCCTTTCTTCGCCTTGCCGATACCGCCGTTGAGCGAGTCGGCGCCTTCGGCGGCCTTCTCCGTCTTGCCGTGGATGTCGGAGAAGGACACGAAGATCTTGTCCAGGAAGGTGCGCGAGGTCTTCGACGAGGCCGCGGACCGCACCTCGGAGAACACGCTCCGGGAGATCTGGCCGACGATGTAGTTGTTGGCGTCGTTGGTGTGCACCTGGAGGGCACTGGTCTCGGGGTGGTCACCCGAGCTCGAGGCGATCTCCTTGCTGAAGTCGGACGGCACCGTCAGCGAGAGGTAGTACGTCCCCTTCTCGACGCCGTCACGAGCCTCCGCCGGACTCACCTCGTGCCACTCGAAGGTCTTGCTGTCACGCAGACGCCCGACGATGTCGTCGCCCGCCGTGATCCTCTCGCCCTCCGTGGTGGCGCCCTTGTCGGTGTTGACCAGGGCGGCCGGGATCTTCTCCAGATGGCCGTACGGGTCCCAGAACGACCACAGGTAGAGCGCGCCGTAGAGCAGAGGGAGGAGCAGAAGGGCGGCGAGCGCCGCTCTCGGGAGCTTCCCCCTGCCGAACCGCTTCAGCTCAAGCGCGGCCAGTTTCGGCGAGCGCATCCGCCGCCCCCTTTTTCTTCTCGTTCTTGTCGTCGCCGGGCTTCCCGCCGTCGGTCGGCTCGGCCCCGGCTTCCTCGCCCCCGGCCACCCGGTCCGCGGCCGGTACGTCGTCCCGCTCCTGCTCCCGCGCCGTGCCCGGCCTCCGCTCCTGGGGCCTGTCCTGGTCCTCGTCCTCGTCCTGGGCCTTTGCCTGGTCCTTGTCCTGGGGCCGTTCCGGGCGGGACACCGTCGAGACGACGACGGCGCCCTCCGGTGCCTCGCTGCACACGGCCAGCACGGTCGTCCCGCCCGCCGCGATGCTCCGGAGCATCGCCCACGCCTGTTCGCGTTCGCCGTCCGAGAGCTTGATGTCGGTGTCGTCCACGGCCAGCAGCCGCGGCCGCGCCATCAGCGCGAGCGCCACCGACAGCCGCAGCGACTCCAGCCGCTCCAGATCCCGTACGGACGTGCGCGGGCCCTTGGGCAGCGCGTCCAGGTCCAGCCCGGCGGCCTTCAGGGCCGTGTCGATCCGTCGGCGGCCCTCGGCGGCACGCTCCCGCCGGGGGCGCAGCAGTGCACGCAGCGAACCGCCGAACCGGCGCTGCAGCAGGGCCCGCTCGCGCAGATGCTCGGAGACGGTCAGCGCGGAGTCGAGCTCCGTGACGCCCGGCACATGGCCGAGCGCGCTGATCCGGCGCACGGCGGCCATCTTCTTGGGCATCCGCAGGCCCGAGATCTCGGCGTGTCCCGCGGTGGCACGCATACGTCCGGTGAGCGCGAGCAGCAGACAGGTACGGCCCGTACCCGACGGACCCTCCACAGCGATGAGCGCGCCGGGCTCCGCGCTGATGTCGACGTTCCGGAATGCCCAGCCGCGGGGGCCTTCGACGCCGAGCCCCACGGCCGTGACTGCCGCCCCGTGCGGGGTGCTGTTCACGAACCCTCCCCTTTTGAACTGACTGGTCAGTCTAAAAGTATGCCGTATGTCCTTTCCCGCCTTCAAGGCGGGGTCTTCGGCGGAAGGGGAGCAGAGGAAGGACGGCCCCGGGAGAGGAGGTGCGGGGCGCTCCTGAGCGGGAAAGTCGCAGGTCAGGGCCGATTGTCAGTGGTGTGCCCCACGATGTGGGCATACGGCATGGAGCCGTCCGCGACGACAGGAGGTTCGTCATGGCTCGTACGCCCGCCCGTCGCCCCGCCGCCACCCCGGACGGAAGCACCGCGCGACTTCCCTCATCGGCGCGCCGACGCCGCACCGGCCGTCCCGACCCAACCTCGGCCGGCCCCGCCGCGGATGTGCACCCCGTGGTGCGGCGCGCCACCGCACCGCCCGAGGCTCTCGGACTGCTCGCCCAGGCCCGCCAGGGCCTCGACGAGGCGGAGGAGCTGGAGACCTCGAACGAGCGCTACGCCACGGCGCATCTGGCCGCGCTGCGCACCGCGGCGGCCGTACTGGCGGTCCGCGGGCGCCCCGAGGAGACGCCGCGACGCCGGCAGCGGATCCGCAGCGCCTGGGAGGTGCTGCCCGAGGTCGCACCCGAACTCTCCGAATGGAGCATGCTGTTCGCCTCCGGCGCGAGCCGGCGGGCCCGGGCCGAGGCGGGGATACGGGATGCTGCCAGCTGCCGCGACGCCGACGATCTGATACGGGACGCGGGGATGTTCCTGCGCATCGTCGAGCGGCTGCTGGTGCTGCAACCTGCCCTCCCACAGCCCAGGGTGGGGGCCCGGCCGGACGCGGGATGACGTCGGAAGGCAATAGGGTGGGAGCCGCCAGCACCAGTTCGCTTCCCGCCGTCCGCGGCGGTCCCGCGCCGAGGAGCCACTCGCTGTGTCCGACCCGATGCGTCCCCGCGCCTCACTCCGTACCGCCGTGGTCTGGGAGGTGCTCCAGGAGGCTCTGGACCGCCGGGTGAAGTCCGCCGGCCGGGAGACCCTCGACGTCCTCGACACCGGCGGCGGCACCGGCAACTTCGCCGTACCGGTCGCCCGGCTCGGCCACCGTGTGACCGTGGTCGACCCCAGCCCCAATGCGCTGTTCGCCCTGGAGCGGCGGGCGGCGGAGGCCGAGGTCGCCGAGCGGGTGCGCGGCGTGCAGGGCGACGCCCACGGCCTGTTCGAGGTCGCCGAGCGCAGCGGCTACGACGTCGTGCTCTGCCATGGAGTACTGGAGTACATGGACGACCCCTCCGAGGGCGTGCGGAACGCCGTCGAGGCGCTCCGGCCGGCCGGAACGCTCAGCCTGCTCGCCGCCGGTCTGGGCGGCGCCGTCCTGGCGCGGGCGCTCGCGGGACACTTCACGGAGGCGCGGCATGCGCTGTCCGATCCGGAGGGCCGCTGGGGCGAGGGCGACCCGGTGCCCCGGCGGTTCACCCCGGACCAGCTGACCGAGCTGGTCTCCGCGACCGGTCTCACCATCGGGGCGGTCCACGGAGTTCGCGTCTTCGCCGATCTCGTACCGGGCGTACTGGTCGACACCGAGCCCGGTGCCGTGGAGGCGCTGCTCAAGCTGGAGGAGGCCGCGGCCGAGCTGCCGGCGTTCCGTTCGGTGGCCACCCAGCTGCATGTGCTCGCGGAGCGAGAGACCGGCTGACCCTGCACCACGGCCATAGCGCATGACGGCTGACCCCGCACCACAGCCATAGCGCATGACGGCTGACCCCGCACCACAGCCATAGCGCATGACGGCTGACCCCGCACCACGGCTGTGCCCCACCACGGCCCTACCGCACCACCGCTCACACCGCATCACGGCCGACGCCGCATGGCCGACGCTGCACTACGGTCGCCGCCGCGCCACGGCTGACACCGCATCGCGGCGGACGCCGGACCACGGCCATACCGCTCCATGCCTGACACCGCACCACGGCTGCGCGGTTGCCGATGGCGACGATCGGCACATACAGGCACATGCGGTAGGTGCGGACGCATGCAGTCCGCCACACGCCACCCGATCAGCCGCATGGCCCCGTATGATCGGGGAACACGGTCCGGCATGACGGACGGGAGGCCAGGGAATGCACGTCCCACCACCTGTGTCGCCAGGGCGGCCCGGAATGGCGAATTGGCGCAGAGGGGCGGGTTTCACGGGGGCGAATCCCTGCCTATCCTGAAAGCGTCGCACCCCGGTCGCCCCCCGCGACCGACGAGTAGGAGGACTCCGTGCCGCTCTCGGAGCACGAGCAGCGAATGCTCGAGCAGATGGAGCGAGCGCTGTACGCCGAAGATCCCAAGTTCGCGACAGCGCTTGAGGGAAGCGGGCTGCGTACGTACACCCGGCGACGGGTCTACCAGGCGGTCGTCGGCTTTCTGGTGGGTATCGCGCTCCTCATGGCCGGAATGGTCGCGCAGCAGATCTGGGTCAGCGTGGTGGGTTTTCTCGTCATGCTGGGGTGCGCCGTGCTCGCGGTGACCGGCTGGCGCAAGGCGCCCAAGCCGGGCGAGCAGCAGACCTCGGCTGCGGGCGCCCAGGGCGGCACCCCGCAGCGTCGTCAGGGCAGCCGCCAGCGGCGGTCCATGATGAACCGCATCGAGCAGCGGTGGCAGCGCCGCCGCGACGAGCAGGGTCACTGAGCCGACAGCGCCACCGACGCGACGTACGCCGTCTTACGCGCGTGCGGACCGGTCCGCGCGCCGCATCGGAGCCCCCACGCAGGGCACGGAATCCAGGGCACGGAATCCCCGGAACATTCGTGAGGGGGCGGCCACCACCAGGTGGCCGCCCCCTCACGTGCGTCCCTGGGGTTACGTCCCTGAGGTACGTCCGTCATGTGCGTCCTCAGGTACGCACTACCCCCGCAGACGGCTCGGCACAGCGCGCCGCACGGCGTTCGCCCAGCGCTCCACGCCCCATCGGGCGCTCCACCGGGCGACCAGAGCCGACCGCCACCGGGCGCAGGCCCACACCACCCGAACCGCCGACCGTGGCGCGAACAGCGCCCGCAGACGAGTACCGCGGCCCGCTGTGGCACGCAGCCCTGCTCTGACCTGCCGTACATCAGCCGCCAGTCCCGTCGCCGGGTGGGGCAGCGGCGCGTACAGCACCTGCTCCACCGCTGCCGCCACCCGCTGCGCGGCCTCCTCGGCCGTGGTGTCCAGCGTGCCGCTCCGGACGATCCGGGCCGAGGCCTGACGTGGAGTCTGGGAGTCGTCCGGCACGATGCCGTAATCCCACCCGGAGTCGATGAGCTCCCGCCAGGCCGCCAGCGTCCGCTCAGCCGCGTCCGCGTCCGCGTCCCCGGTGGTACGGCCCGGGGCGTCGAGGCGCCGCCGTCTGACCCGTACGCGCCACAGCAGCGGCAGCGCGGGCAGGGCCAGGGCCGGCAGCGCGAGCGCCGCCGTGGCCAGGATCGTGCCCCAGGGCAGCCCGCGGTCCGTGGGGCCGCTGTCCGACTGCTGGGGCGGTACGCCGCAGTCGCCCTGCTGCGTCGTGCCGGCGGTGCAGCTGTCCGAAGGCGACGGCTCGGCAGAGGGCGCCGCCGAGCTGCTGGGCTGCTCCTCCTCCGGCTGCGAGGACCCGCGGGAGGGGCTCTCCTCGATGGCGTAGTCGGGCACGGTGCCGCGCGTCGGGGTCGGCTCGAACCGGGTCCAGCCGATGCCTTCGAAGTACAGCTCCGGCCAGGCGTGCGCGTCCTTCAGGCCCACCGACATCGAGCCGTCCGTACGCGAGGTGCCGGGGGTGAAGCCCACCGCCACCCGCGCCGGTATTCCCAGGGTCCGTGCCATGGCCGCCATCGAGAAGGAGAAGTGGACGCAGAAGCCCTCTTTCTGCTTCAAAAAGCGGGCGATGGCCTCGGATCCGCTGCCGGCCGCCACCTCGGTGTCGTAGGTGAAGCCACCGTTGGCAGCGAACCAGTCCTGGAGCCCGACCGCCCGCTCGTAGTCGTTGGAGGCACCGGAGGTCACCGAGCGGGCCGTGCGTCCCACCACGTCCGGCAGCGACTCCGGGACCCTTGTGTACTCCTGCAGGAGTTCGGCGGACGGGCGCACGGCGGCCGCCAGCTGATCCGCGGTGGGCTGCACGATCAGGCTCGACACCTCGTACTCCGCCCCGCGCGTGGTCTGGCCCCGGTCGCCGACCAGGGTGCGGCCCTCGGGCTCGAAGCGCCATTTGCCACCGATCCGCACCTGCGTGGCCGGGTAGGGGAGCGGCAGCCAGCTCTGCTTGTACCAGTCGGCCGCCGCCAGACTGGTCGTGACCGCGGTGGTCCGGACCGCCGGACCGAGGCCCGCCGGCGCCGGGAGCGTGGCGGGCACATCGCCGACCCGCCGCTCCGAGGGCTTCCAGGAGCTGCCGTCGAACTGGTCCAGGGCGACGATGCGCAGATACATGTCCTGGGCGCCGTCGGCGCTCGTCCGGTACGTCAGCACCTCCCGGTCCTCCGGCTGGTTCAGACTGTTCTGCAGCGAGACCAGCGGGTTCACAGCGGAGATCGTGCCGCCGCCCGGCCCCGCTCCGCTGCCGCGGCCCTGATGGCCCAGCAGCCCGCCGCCCAGGGTGGGCAGGGCCGCGGGCACCACCAGAGCGATGCCCAGTGCCACGGCACCGATCCGCCGCCCGGTACGCGCCGGTGCGGCCGCGGGACCACCGACGCCGCGCTCCAGCCCCGCCCCGAGCCTGCTGGGTGCCCTGGGCGTCCCGCCGAACACCCGCCCCCACTGCGACAGCCGGTCCCGGCCCTCGGCGAGGAGCAGCAGCAGATAACCGGCGGCCGCGAGCAGGAACCACAGCCAGCCCGCCCCGCCCTGGGAAAGCCCCGCCGCGACGGAGTACAGCGCGAGCAGCGGCAGCCCCGCGGGAGCGGCACTGCGATAGGTCACCGCCAGCGTGTCCACGATCAGGCCGATCACCAGCACCCCGCCGACCAGCAGCAGCCGGATGCCACCGGTGACCGGCGCGGGTATGGCGTACCGCCCCACGTCGTCGACGCCCTCGGCCAGCAGTTGGCCGAACTCCCGGAACACACCGGGGCCCGGCAGCACACCGGCGAGCGCCTCCTCGCGCGCGAACACCAGCGTCAGCAGCAACAGCCCGGTCAGCGCCTGTGCTGCCACGGTCAGCGGCCGGGCCAGGGGCACTCTCCGGCACAGCGCACCCGCACCGGCCACGACGACCAGCAGAAACGCCGCCTGGAGAAGCCATCCGGCCGGCTCGACCAGCGGCAGCAGCGCACACGCCGTCAGCAGTGTGGCCAGCGCCGCACAGACCGTGATCCGCCCTCGCCCGCTCATTCCCCTCCCCCTGCCGGTCCGCCCACCGGCGACCCCGTGCTCAGCCGCTGCCCGTCGGCCTGCCGCCACAGCTGGGGCAGGGAGTCCCCCGGCGCGACGGGAAGCACGGACCAGCCGGCCTCGCGCAGCAGCCGCACCCGCTTGTGGAAGGACCGTCTGTCGTCGGCGCTGCCGTCCCGGGACCAGGCGGCGTCGTCCAGCACGAAGGCGACCGCGGGACCACTGCGCGTCCGCATCCGGGCCACCACCGCGGTCTGCTCCTCGTCAAGGCTGCCGAGAAAGGCCACCAGCAGCCCCTCCCTGCCACCCCGCAGCACGTCGTACGCGCGGGAGAGGCCGTCCTCGTCGGAGTGGTCGACCACGGCGAGGGTGTCCAGCAGCAGCCCGGCGGCTTCGGAGGTGTCCCCGGCGAAGCCCCCCGCCCCCTCCGGACCCGGCACCGAGCTGCCCGTGTCGGTCAGCAGCCGCACCGAGAAGCCCCGCTCCAGCAAGTGCACCGACACCGAGGCGGCGCCCGAGACCGCCCACTCGAACGCCGAGTTCGGTCCGCCGCCCTGATGGGCCGACCTGCGGGTGTCGAGCAGCACGGTGCAGCCGGACCGCTGCGGCTGCTCCTCGCGGCGCACCATCAGCTCGCCGTACCGGGCCGTGGAGCGCCAGTGCACCCGGCGCAGATCGTCGCCGTGGCGGTATCCGCGCGGGATCACATCGTCCTCCCCGGCCAGCGCCAGCGAACGGTGCCGTCCGTCGCCGTACCCCGAGGCGTCGCCCGAGAGCCGGTTCGCGGGCAGCGTCTCCACCCGCGGGACCACCGTCAGGGTGTCGTACGTACTGAAGCCGCGGTTCAGTTCACACATCCCGAACGGGTCGGTCAGCCGCAGTTGCAGCGGCCCGAGCGGATAGCGGCCCCGCAAGTCCGAACGGACCCGGTAGGACACCTCCCGCTGCCCGCCCGGCTCCACCCGGTCCAGGACGAAGCGCGGCCGCGGCCCCAGCACATAGGGCACCCGGTCCTGCAGCATCAGCAGCCCGGTGGGCAGCCGAGAGACGTTGTCGACCCGCAGATGCACGCGCGACTCCGACGCGGCCGGTACCCGCGCGGGGGAGAGCCGGCGGCTGCCTGCCACGCGGTAGCGGGTGCGGAACAGTACGGCCACACACACCAGGGGCAGCGCGGCCAGCAGCAGACCCACCCGCAGCAGATCGGCCTGGCCGAGGACGTAGGCGCAGAGCGCCGCGGCGACACCCGCCGCCAGGAACGAGCGTCCGCGCGTCGTCAGTCCGGCGAGTGCGCTCCGCAGACCGCCCTTGTCGTCATCGCCCGCCGCCGGCCCGGGCGCGGCGGGCATCACAGCCTCCGCGCGCCGGGCGCCTGCTGGCCGTACGGGTCGGGAAGCGGCGTGCGCTGCAGGATCTCCACGACGACCTGCTCGGCCGTGCGACGGTTGAGCTGAGCCTGCGGGGTCGGCAGCAACCGGTGCGCCAGTACCGCTATGGCCAGGGTCTGCACATCGTCGGGCAGCGCGTACTCGCGGCCGCTCAGCGCCGCCGCGGCCTTCGCCGCCCGCAGCAGGTGCAGCGTCGCGCGGGGCGAGGCGCCCAGCCGCAGGTCGGGGTGGTTGCGCGTGGCCGCCACCAGCTCCACCGCATAGCGCCGCACCGATTCGGCGACATGCACCGTCCGCACCGCGTCGACCAGCTTCACGATCTCGTGGGCGTGTGCCACCGGCTGCAGATCGTCCAGAGGCGAGGTCTCGCCGTGCACATCCAGCATCTGCAGCTCGGCGTCCGCGCTCGGATAGCCGATGGACACCCGGGCCATGAAGCGGTCCCGCTGCGCCTCCGGCAGCGGGTACGTGCCCTCCATCTCGACCGGGTTCTGCGTGGCCACGACCATGAAGGGGCTCGGCAGCTCGTACGTCTGCCCGTCCACCGTGACCTGGCGCTCCTCCAAGGACTCCAGCAGCGCCGACTGGGTCTTGGGGGAGGCGCGGTTGATCTCGTCCCCGATCACGATCTGCGCGAAGATCGCCCCCGGTTTGAACTCGAACTCCCGCCGCTGCTGGTCGAAGACGCTCACTCCGGTGATGTCCGACGGCAGCAGGTCGGGAGTGAACTGGATCCGCCGCACCGAGCAGTCGATCGACCGCGCCAGCGCCTTGGCGAGCATGGTCTTGCCCACGCCCGGGACATCCTCGATGAGCAGATGCCCCTCGGCCAGCAGCACGGTCAGCGAGAGCCGTACGACCTCCGGCTTGCCCTCGATCACGCCCTCGACCGACCGGCGCACCCGCTCCGCGGTGGTGGTCAGATCCGTGAGGCTCGCTCGATCGTCATAGGTCGTCACCCGGCCCTCCTCGGCCCGTTCTACGGACCGGTGTCCTCTGGCACGGACCCGGCCCACCCCGAAAGTGCGCACCGGATCCGGCGTGAGCCGACTCGGTGTCACACCACGCATTCTTGCCGCCCGTACGGCTTTACGTCACTCGGCTGTGGATAACCGCAGTCGTTTTGTCGCCCCTGGCCGACTTTATGACGTGTGCACGGCCGATACGACCGCCGGAACGCGCCCCGCGGGCCGAAGAGAGCACGGCCGCCGCGGTCACCACCGCAGCGATCACGGCCGCAACGGTCACCGCGCCGGCGCTCGCGTCGCAAATGATCAGGCTCGACGGTCAGACCCCACGGTCAGGCTCATGAGCGGACCCGAACGATCAGTCCCCCCGGCGGCCACCGGCTCCAACGATGACGGCCGCACCGCGACGGCGCCGGCGGTCACCGCCGCACCGCTCACGGCACGCCGTCATCTGGCCCGGTGATCACGCGGAGGTGGTCACGGCTGTGGGTCGATCTCCCGCAGCAGCCCCGTGGTGACGTCGAAGACGAACCCGCGGACATCATCGGTGTGCAGCAGGAACGGCGACGTGCGCACCCGCTGCATCGACTGCCGGACGTCCTGGTCGACGTCGCGGAAGGCCTCCACGGCCCACGCCGGCCGCTGCCCGACCTCCATCTCCAGCTCGTGCCGGAAGTCCTCGGTCAGGCTCTCCAGACCGCAGCCGGTGTGGTGGATGAGTACGACGCTGCGGGTGCCGAGCGCCCGTTGGCTGATCGTGAGGGAGCGGATGGCGTCGTCGGTGACCACACCCCCCGCGTTGCGGATCGTGTGGCAGTCGCCCAGCTCCAGGCCGAGTGCCGCGTGCAGGTCGAGCCGGGCGTCCATGCAGGCGACCACCGCGACAGCGAGCACCGGGCGGGCGTCCATCCCCGGGTCGGAGAATGCGTCGGCGTACTTCCGGTTGGACTCGACAAGACGGTCGATGACCGAGCCGCCGCGCCCGGCGGCGGTGTCGGCGGTGCGTGCGGGTTCCGCAGGAAGAGGTGCAGATGTCGACATGGTGATGACGTTAGTCGTCATCGCTGGTCCGGGCCTTCGGTGAGGTCGGGCATAACGAGGCCAACACACCGTGCTGTGAGGTAACCCACAGGAGCGACAATCCGGCGGCCGATCGGGTGACGAACAGTTTCACGGCACGCAAGCCGGTTGGTTGACCGAAGGGACCAGTGGACTAAAGTGACGCGAAGTGGGAGGCGTCACGCTCCCCTCGGAACCGAAACCCCCGCGTGCGCTGTGCGTACGTACGGCTCGGCCTCCTCCCGCTCCCCGGCAGGCTGACGTCCCTTCCCCGGCGCCAGCAGGCCACTTCCCCTTCAGAGCGGGCGGGGACCCGGTAGTACGTGAGCCCGGCGCGCGCCGTACCAAGAGAGGGGCGCATGAGCGAGACCCGGCATGTCCCGGTGATGCTCCAGCGGTGCCTGGACCTGTTGGCCCCAGCTCTCGCCCAGCCGGGTGCGGTCGTCGTCGACTGCACCCTCGGTCTCGGCGGGCACAGTGAAGCCCTTCTGAGCACGTTCCCCGCCGCCCGGCTCGTCGCCCTCGACCGCGACCCCGTGGCGCTGAAACTCGCCGAGGAGCGCCTGGAGCCCTTCGGGGAGCGCGCCACCCTGGTGCACGCGGTCTACGACGAGCTGCCCGAGGTCCTCGAGCGCCTCGGCATCCCGCGTGTCCAAGGCGTCCTGTTCGACCTCGGCGTCTCGTCCATGCAGCTGGACGAGGCCGAGCGCGGCTTCGCGTACGCCCAGGACGCCCCTCTCGACATGCGTATGGACCAGACCGGGGGCATCAGCGCCGCGGAGGTCCTCAACACCTACCCGCCGGGTGAGCTCGTCCGCATCCTGCGCAGCTACGGCGAGGAGAAGTTCGCCCGGAAGATCGTGGAGGCGGTCGTCCGCGAGCGGGAGAAGGAGCCGTTCAGCAACAGCGCCCGTCTGGTCGAGCTGATCCGCGAGGCGCTCCCGCAGGCCGCGAAGCGCACCGGCGGCAACCCCGCCAAGCGCACCTTCCAGGCGCTGCGCATCGAGGTCAACGGCGAGCTGCCGATCCTGGAGCGGGCCGTGCCCGCCGCCGTCTCCGCGCTCGCCGTCGACGGCCGGATCGCCGTCCTCTCGTACCACTCCCTGGAGGACCGGCTGGTCAAGCAGGTCCTCGCCGAGGGGGCGCGGAACACCGCGCCCCCCGGGCTGCCGGTCGTCCCCGAGCGCTACCAGCCGCGGCTGAAGCTGCTCACCCGCGGCGCCGAGCTGCCGGCGGAGGACGAGGTCGCCGAGAACCGCCGTGCCGCCCCAGCCCGGCTGCGCGGCGCGCAGCGCATCCGGGAGGACGTGGCGTGAAGCGGGCCGTCCGCGGCAGGGCAGCGCGGCTGGCACACCTGGTGCCGGCCCGGTCCGGCCCGGCCGCCCGGATGCCGTTCGTGGTGCTCGTCGTCGTGCTCCTCAGCGGCGGCCTGATCACGCTGCTGCTGCTCAACGCCTCCCTGAACCAGGGCTCCTTCAAGCTGAGCAAGCTGAAGAAGGAGACCACGGACCTCACGGACCAGCAGCAGGCCCTGCAACAGGAGGTCGACGCGTATTCCGCGCCGGACGCGCTGGAGAAACGGGCGCGGGAGCTGGGGCTGGTGCCGGGCGGAAGCCCGGCCTTTCTGAGCCCGGACGGCACGGTCCGCGGTGTGCCGTCACCCGCCGCGGCGGGGGTGGCGCCCCTTACCGTGCCGGCACCGTGACCCCGCCGCGGCGCCCGGCCGTACCGCGCCCCCGTCCCGAGAAGCACCGCCCCTCGGAGGCCACCGTATGACCCCGCCCCAGGAGCCCCCGCGCCGCCGTGTGCCCGGGCCGCCCACGCCCCGCGGCGACGTACGGCGCCCCCCGGCCCGTCCGCCGCAGCAGATCCGGCTCGCCCGTCCTCGCCCGCGCCTCCGGCTCGTCGGCCTCGGCCTCACCCTCGTGATGCTGGCGTTCGTCGTCCGCCTCCTCCAGGTGCAGGCCGTGGACGCCGGCACGTACGCCGCCAAGGCCGACGTCAACCGCTATGTGACCCACACCCTCGCGGCGGAGCGTGGAGCGATCACCGATCGCACCGGTGTCGCACTGGCCACCACCGTGGACGCGTACGACATCACCGCCGACCCCTTCCGCTTCACCCCCGAGCAGAGCGAGGCCAAGGACGCCCCCCGGCAGGCCGCGGCCCTCCTCGCGCCCATTCTCGGCCAGGACGAGGACGAACTCGCCGAGAAGCTGTCCGCGCCCGAGACGCGCTATGTGCTGCTGGCCCGCCGGCAGCCGCCCCAGGTCTGGAACCAGATCAAGGACCTGAAGAACGCCTTCGCCGACAAGGCCGCCAGGGGCAAGGGCGCCAATGTCCTCGCGGGCGTCTTCCAGGAGCCGCACAGCAGGCGGGTCTATCCGAACAAGGACCTCGCCGCCGGGATACTGGGCTTCGTCAACGCCACGGGCCAGGGAGGCGGAGGGCTCGAGGCCCAGCTCGACAAGCAGCTCGCGGGGAAGAACGGCAAGATCACCTACGCCCAGTCCGGCGGCCGTCAGGTGCCCACGCTGGGCAGCCATGAGCAGCCCGCCGTTCCCGGCTCCGACGTCGAGCTCACCATCGACCGGGACATCCAGTGGGCCGCCCAGAAGGCGATCACCGAACAGGTGGAGCAGTCCGGGGCCGACCGGGGCTATGTCATCGCCCAGGACACCCGCACCGGCGAGATCCTGGCCATGGCCAACGCGCCCGGCTTCGACCCCAACGACATCTCCAGGGCCAGTGGCTCCCTGGGCAACGCCGCCCTCCAGGACGCCTACGAACCGGGCAGTACCAGCAAGGTGATGTCCATGGCCGCGGTGCTGGAGGAGGGCGCGGCGACCCCCGGCACCCACGTCACGGTCCCGAACCGGCTCCACCGCGCCGACCGGCTCTTCGCCGACGACATCGACCACCCCACCTGGCAGCTCACCCTCAACGGGGTCCTGGCCAAGTCCAGCAACATCGGTACGATCCTCTCCGTCGAGCAGCTGGGCAGGACACAGCGGGAGGCCAACCGGGTCCTCCACTCCTACCTGCGGAAATTCGGCCTCGGGCAGCCGACGGGCCTCGACTTCCCCGGGGAGACACCGGGCATCCTCGCCAAGCCGGGGGACTGGAGCGCCTCCCAGCAGTACACGATCCCGTTCGGCCAGGGGCTCTCCCTCAACGCCGTCCAGGCCGCGTCCGTGTACTCCACCATCGCCAACGGCGGAGAGCGCATCGAGCCGACGCTGGTCCGCGGCCGCCGCGGACCCGACGGGACCTTCACCGCGGCCCCGGCCCCCGAGAAGACCCGCGTCGTCAGCCCGAAGACCGCGAAGACCCTCGCCGCCATGCTGGAGTCGGTGGTCGACGACGAGGAGGGTACGGGCACCAAGGCCCGTATCCCCGGATACCGCGTCGCGGGCAAGACCGGTACCTCCAACCGGGTGGATCCC
The DNA here is from genome assembly GCF_052245415.1 of Streptomyces sp. 8N706. Classification (NCBI taxonomy): domain Bacteria; kingdom Bacillati; phylum Actinomycetota; class Actinomycetes; order Kitasatosporales; family Streptomycetaceae; genus Streptomyces; species Streptomyces sp. 8N706. Next base: position 15,666 of record NZ_JBQQBW010000081.1, read on the forward strand.
GAGACCGGCCGCTACCGGGGCTACACCGCCTCCTTCGCCGGCTTCGCCCCCGCCGACAAACCACGGATCACCGTCTACTGCGCCGTACAGAACCCGACCCGGGGCAGCTACTTCGGCGGACAGGTCTGCGGCCCGGTCTACAAGCGGGTCATGGAGTTCGCGCTGAAGACCCTCCAGACGCCCCCGACCGGCGAGAAGCCCGCCCGGCTGCCCGTCGCATATCCGGCCCGGTGAGTGACACGAGGAAACACCATGACGACCACCAGCCCCGGCCCCGGCGACCGTGACCAGGAGCGCCGCCCGGCCACCCGCCGTACGCCCCCGCCGCCGGAGGACCACGCGGTCCACCGGCCCCCCTCATTTCGCCGCGGGCCCGGTGGGCCCGGTACGCTCACCGCCGTGCCACATGCTGATCAGCCCCACACCCCGCATGATGCTCCTGTGACCTACCCGGGAGCACCACGACCGGACCATGTCCGTCCCACCCCGCTCGCGGCGCTGGCGGATCAGCTGGGAACCAAGGCCCCCGACGCAGCCGCCGGCACCGCTGTCACGGGCATCACCCATGACTCGCGCGCGGTGCGCCCCGGCGACGTCTACGCCGCCCTGCCCGGCGCCCGCTTCCACGGTGCGGACTTCGCCGCCCAGGCCGCCGACCTCGGTGCCGCCGCGGTCCTCACCGACCCGGCGGGCGCGGACCGTGCGGCCGCCACCGGTGTGCCCGTCCTCGTCGTGGACGACCCGCGGGCGCGGATGGGCGCCCTGGCCGCCGCGATCTACGGGGAACCGGGCCGCGACCTGCTGCAGATCGGCATCACCGGCACCTCCGGGAAGACCACCACCGCGTACCTCATCGAGGGCGGCCTCAAGGCCGCGGGCGGGGCGCACGCCGAGGAGCGGGGGAAGCTCACCGGCCTCATCGGCACCGTCGAGTCCCGGATCGGCGACGAGCGGCTCAAGAGCGAGCGCACCACCCCCGAGGCCACGGACCTCCAGGCCCTCTTCGCCGTGATGCGCGAGCGCGGGGTCGGCTCGGTCGCCATGGAGGTCTCCAGTCACGCCCTGGTCCTCGGCCGGGTCGACGGCACGGTCTTCGACGTCGCCCTGTTCAACAACCTCAGCCCGGAGCACATGGAGTTCCACTCCGGCATGGAGGACTACTTCCAGGCGAAGGCCCAGCTGTTCACCGCCCGGCGCAGCCGTGCCGGGGTCGTCAACCTCGACGACGAGTACGGAAAGCGCCTGGTCGAGCTGTCCGAGGTCCCCGTCACCACCTTCTCCGCCGAAGGGCACCCCGACGCCGACTGGCGCGCCGCGGACGTGGAGGTGGGTCCGCTCGGCTCGACCTTCACCGCGCTCGGCCCGAAGGGCGAGTCCGTACGGGCCGGGGCGCCGCTGCCGGGCCCGTTCAACGTCGCCAACGCTCTCGCGGCGATCACCGCACTCGTGGTGGCCGGAGTCGACCCGCAGACCGCGGCCGACGGCGTCGCGGCCGTTCCGGGCGTACCGGGGCGCCTGGAGCTCGTCGACGCGGGCCAGCCGTATCTGGCGGTCGTCGACTACGCCCACAAGACGGATGCCGTCGAGTCCGTCCTGCGCGCCCTGGGCAAGGTCACCGAAGGCCGGATCCATGTGGTCCTCGGCTGCGGCGGCGACCGCGACATCCACAAGCGCGGCCCGATGGGCGCCGCCTGCGCCCGCCTCGCCGACACAGCCGTGCTGACCTCCGACAACCCCCGCTCCGAGGACCCGCTGGCGATCCTCGCCGCCATGCTCGCCGGTGCCGCCGAGGTGCCCGCGCACGAGCGCGGCGACGTCGTGGTCGAGCCCGACCGTGCCGCGGCGATCGCCGCGGCGGTCGCCCGCGCCGAGCCCGGTGACACCGTGCTCGTCGCCGGCAAGGGCCATGAGCAGGGACAGGACATCGCCGGAGTGGTACGCCCCTTCGACGACCGGCAGGTGCTGCGCGAGGCCATCGAGGCGACCCGGCCCGTCTCCGGTCTCCGGCACGGGGGGCACCATCACCACGAGTCCTCGTCGGAAGCGCTTCGTGCCCCCTCTTCGCACCGCAACGACCAGGGATGACATAACGCATGCGCGCATACGCCTACATGAGGCAGATCTCCTGTACCACCGGAGGTGACCGGTGATCGCCCTGACGCTCTCCGAGATCGCCTCGATCGTCTCCGGACAGATGTTCGATATACCCGACCCTGGCCGCCAGGTCACCGGTCCCGTCGTGATCGACTCCCGGGAGGTACGGCCCGACGGACTCTTCGCCGCCTTCCAGGGCGAGCACGTCGACGGACACGACTACGCGCAGCGCGCCGTCGAGGCGGGCGCGGCAGCCGTACTGGCCGCCCGCCCCGTGGGCGTTCCCGCGATCGTCGTGGAGGATGTCGAAGCGGCCCTCGGAGCGCTGGCCCGGGCCGTCGTCGGACGGCTCGGCGCCACCGTGGTCGCCCTCACCGGCTCGGCGGGCAAGACCAGCACCAAGGACCTCATCGCCCAGCTGCTGCAGCGGCTCGCCCCCACCGTCTGGACACCCGGCTCCTTCAACAACGAGATCGGTCTGCCGCTCACCGCGCTGACCGCCGACGAGGGAACCCGGCATCTCGTCCTGGAGATGGGCGCCCGTGGCGTGGGCCACATCCGTTACCTCGCCGAGCTCACCCCGCCCCGTATCGGAGCCGTCCTCAACGTGGGCGCCGCGCACATCGGCGAGTTCGGCAGCCGTGAGCAGATCGCCCTGGCCAAGGGGGAGTTGGCCGAGGCGCTGCCGGCCGCGGCCGAGGGCGGTGTCGCCGTGCTGAACGCCGACGATCCCCTGGTCCGCGCCATGTCCTCCCGTACCAAGGCCCGTACGGTCCTCTTCGGCGAGGCCGAGGACGCCGACGTACGCGCCGAGGATGTCCGGCTCACCGAGACCGGACAGCCCTCTTTCACGCTCCGAACACCCACCGGGTGCAGCGGCGTGACCCTGCGGCTGTACGGTGAGCACCACGTGTCGAACGCGCTCGCCGCGGCCGCCGTCGCCCATGAGTTGGGCATGCCCGTCGACGAGATCGCCCAGGCGCTCTCCGAAGCGGGCCAGCTCTCCCGCTGGCGGATGGAGGTCACCGAGCGCTCGGACGGCGTGACCGTCGTCAACGACGCCTACAACGCGAACCCCGACTCCATGCGAGCCGCACTGCGCGCACTCGCCGCCATGGGAGGAGCCCCACGGGCCAACGGGGGGCGTACGTGGGCGGTACTCGGTCGCATGGCCGAGCTCGGCGAGGAGTCACTCGCCGAGCACGACGCGGTCGGACGGCTGGCCGTCCGGCTCAACGTCAGCAAGCTCGTGGCGGTGGGGGGCCTGGAGGCCCGCTGGCTCGACATGGGCGCCAAGAACGAGGGTTCGTGGGGTGAGGAGTCGGTGCACGTGTCCGACGCGCAGGCGGCGATCGACCTGTTGCGCAGTGAGCTGCGCCCGGGAGACGTCGTGCTGGTGAAGGCTTCCAGATCCGTAGGCCTGGAGCGGGTCGCGCTGGAGCTTCTCGACAGCGCCGGCGAGGGTGAGGTCGCCGGCCGATGAGGCAGATCCTCTTCTCCGGAGTCATCGGGCTCTTCCTGTCCCTGATCGGCACTCCACTACTGATCAAACTGCTGGCCCGCAAGGGCTACGGCCAGTTCATCCGGGACGACGGCCCGCGGGGCCACCACAGCAAGCGCGGCACCCCGACCATGGGTGGCATCGCCTTCATCCTGGCGACGCTCATCGCGTATGCCCTGACGAAGGTCCTCACCTCCAGCGAGCCGACCTTCTCCGGTGTGCTGGTGCTCTTCCTGATGGCAGGCATGGGCCTGGTCGGCTTTCTCGACGACTACATCAAAATCGTCAAGCAGCGGAGCCTCGGCCTGCGCGCCAAGGCGAAGATGGCCGGACAGCTCATCGTCGGTGTCGCGTTCGCGATCCTGTCGCTCAACTTCGCCGACTCCCGCGGACAAACCCCGGCCTCCGACCGGCTGTCGTTCACCCAGGACTTCGGCTGGTACCTCGGCCCGGTGATCTTCACGATCTGGGCGCTGTTCATGATCCTCGCGATGTCGAACGGGGTGAACCTCACCGACGGTCTCGACGGTCTGGCCACCGGCGCTTCCGTGATGGTCTTCGGCGCGTACACCTTCATCGGCGTCTGGCAGTACCAGGAGTCCTGCGCCAACCAGCTCACCTCCGGCCCCAACTGCTACGAGGTGCGCGACCCGCTGGACCTCGCCGTCGTCGCCTCCGCCCTGATGGGCGCCTGCTTCGGCTTCCTGTGGTGGAACACCTCTCCCGCCAAGATCTTCATGGGGGACACCGGTTCGCTGGCTCTCGGCGGCGCGCTCGCGGGCCTGGCGATCTGCTCCCGTACGGAGCTGCTGCTGGCCCTGCTCGGCGGTCTGTTCGTGCTGATCACCATGTCCGTGGTGATCCAGGTCGGTTCGTTCCGGCTCACCGGCAAGCGGGTCTTCCGGATGGCGCCGCTCCAGCACCACTTCGAACTCAAAGGCTGGACGGAAGTGCTGGTGGTCGTCAGATTCTGGATCATCCAGGGCATGTGCGTGATCGTGGGCCTCGGTCTTTTCTACGCGGGCTGGGCGGCCGGCAAGTGACCTGGGCGGAGAAGAACGTCACCGTCGCCGGCCTCGGCGTCTCCGGGGTACCCGCGGCGCGGGTGCTCCGGGGCCTCGGCGCCCGGGTCACCGTGGTCAACGACGGTGACGACGAGCGGGCACGCCGACAGGCGGCCGAACTCGAAGCCCTGGGCGTGACCGTACGCCTCGGCGACGGTGACACCCTGCCCGAAGGCACCGAGCTGATGGTGACCACGCCCGGCTGGAAGCCGGACAAACCGCTCTTCCGGGCCGCCGCCGAGGCAGGTGTCCCGGTCTGGGGCGATGTGGAGCTGGCCTGGCGGCTGCGCGGGCCGGGAGCGGCCCCCTGGCTCGCGGTCACCGGCACCAACGGCAAGACGACCACGGTGCAGATGCTGGCCTCCATCCTGGAGGCCGCCGGTCTGCGGACCGCCGCCGTCGGCAACATCGGCGTATCGCTCCTCGACGTGGTCCTCGCGCGGGAGGAGGACGGCACCGAGCCGTACGACGTGCTGGCCGTGGAGCTGTCCAGCTACCAGCTCCACTGGGCGCCGAGTCTGCGCGCCCACTCCGCGGCCGTGCTCAACCTCGCGCCCGACCACCTCGACTGGCACGGCTCCATGCAGGCGTACGCCGCCGACAAGGGCCGTATCTACGAGGGCAACCAGGTCGCCTGTGTCTACAACGCCGACGACCCCGCCACCGAGGAACTGGTCCGCGCGGCCGACGTCGAGGAGGGCTGCCGCGCGATCGGCTTCACCCTCGGCACCCCCGGCCCCTCCCAACTCGGTGTGGTCGAAGGCATCCTGGTCGACCGCGCCTTCGTCGGGAACCGGTACAGCCACGCCCAGGAGCTGGCCGAGGTCACGGACGTGAACCCGCCGGCACCGCACAACATCGCCAACGCCCTCGCGGCGGCGGCCCTGGCCCGCGCCTTCGGCGTCGAGCCCACCGCCGTACGCGAAGGACTGCGGGCCTTCCGCCCCGACGCACACCGCATCGAACATGTCGCGGATGTCGGCGGAGTCGCGTACGTCGACGACTCCAAGGCCACCAACACCCACGCCACGCAAGCCTCCCTCGCCGCCTACGAGCACATCGTCTGGATCGCGGGAGGCCTGGCCAAGGGCGCGACCTTCGACGACCTCGTCACGGGAGCGGCAGGGCGGCTGAGGGGCGCCGTGCTGATCGGCGCCGACCGCGCCCTGATCCGCGAAGCGCTGGCGCGACACGCACCGGATGTTCCGGTCGTGGACCTCGACCGGACCGACACTGGGGCGATGGCCGCGGCGGTCCTGGAGGCGGCGGGACTGGCCCGGCCGGGAGACACCGTCCTCCTGGCTCCGGCCTGTGCCTCGATGGACATGTTCGTCAACTACGGCAAGCGCGGAGAGGCCTTCGCGGCCGCTGTACGAGACCTCGAGGCGGGCTCCGGGGAACAGGAGCGGTAGCCGGTCCTGTCCCTCCTGCCGCGGACGGATCCGGCGCACGAGACCACAGGAGGGGACATGACGGCCCGTACGGCGAGACCGCCGAAGCTCCGCCCCCGTGGGCGCGGCGGTCCGGCTCCCAAGCCCCGGCGCGGCAGTGCGCTGGGCGGTCTGCGCCATGTGTACACCAGGGCCCGCCGCGCCTGGGACCGGCCCCTGACCGCGTACTACCTGATCTTCGGCGGGAGTCTGCTCCTCACCGTCCTGGGTCTGGTCATGGTCTTCTCCGCCTCACAGATCCAGGCGCTGCAGTCCGGGCTCCCGTCCACGTACTTCTTCCGCAAGCAGCTGGTCGCCGCCGTCCTCGGCACCGGCCTGCTGCTGCTCGCGTCACGGCTCACCGTCCGGATGCACCGGGCGCTGGCGTACCCGCTGCTCGCGGTCTCCGTCTTCCTGATGACACTGGTCCAGATCCCGGGCATCGGCCAGACCGTCAACGGCAACCGTAACTGGCTCCAGCTCGGCGGCTCCTTCCAGCTCCAGCCCAGCGAGTTCGGCAAGCTGGCGCTGGTGCTGTGGGGAGCGGACCTGCTCACCCGCAAACAGGACAAGCGGCTGCTGAACCAGTGGAAGCATCTGCTGGTGCCGCTGGTCCCGGCCGCCTTCATGCTCCTCGGACTGATCATGCTGGGCGGTGACATGGGCACTGCGATCATTCTCACCGCGATCCTCTTCGGCCTGCTCTGGCTCGCCGGTGCCCCGACCCGGCTCTTCGCGGGGGTGCTGGGCGTCACGGGGCTGCTCGGCCTGCTGCTGATCACGACCAGTGCCAACCGGATGGCGCGGCTCGCCTGTATCGGGGCCACCGAGCCCGGCCCGAACGATCAGTGCTGGCAGGCCGTGCACGGGATCTACGCGCTCGCATCCGGCGGACTCTTCGGTTCCGGACTCGGTGCGAGTATGGAGAAATGGGGCCAACTGCCTGAACCGCATACCGACTTCATCTTCGCCGTGACCGGGGAGGAACTCGGACTGGCGGGGACGCTGTCGGTGCTCGCCCTGTTCGCGGCTCTAGGCTATGCGGGTATCCGCGTGGCCGGACGCACGGAGGACCCCTTCGTGAGGTATGCCGCGGGAGGTGTGACGACATGGATCACGGCCCAGGCCATGGTCAATATCGGTGCGGTGCTCGGTCTGCTGCCGATCGCCGGCGTCCCGCTCCCGCTGTTCTCCTACGGAGGCTCCGCCCTGCTGCCGACCATGTTCGGCATCGGACTGCTGATCGCCTTCGCGCGCAGCGAGCCCGGTGCCCGGGCGGCCCTGGCCATGCGGCAGCCTGCTCTGAGAAGGAAGCTGGCTGGGGTGAGATGGAAGACGATGAGACGGCGCGTCAAGCAGCGGCCGTCCGGAGAGCGGTGAATTTCGGTGCATGTCGTACTCGCCGGTGGGGGGACCGCCGGCCACATCGAGCCCGCGCTCGCCCTCGCGGACGCCCTGCGCAGGCAGGACCCGACCGTGGGGATCACGGCCCTCGGCACGGAGCGCGGACTCGAGACCCGGCTCGTCCCGGAGCGGGGCTACGAGCTGGGGCTGATCCCGGCCGTACCGCTGCCGCGCAAGCCCACACCGGAGCTGATCACCGTCCCCGGGCGGCTGCGCGGCACGATCAAGGCCGCTGAGCAGATCCTGGAGCGCACCAAGGCCGACTGCGTGGTCGGCTTCGGGGGCTACGTCGCCCTGCCCGGCTATCTGGCCGCCAAACGGCTCGGAGTGCCGATCATCGTGCATGAGGCCAACGCCCGCCCGGGCCTGGCCAACAAGATCGGTTCCCGGTACGCGGCGAGCGTCGCGGTGAGCACCCCGGACAGCAAGCTGCGCAACGCCCGCTACGTCGGCATCCCGCTGCGCCGCTCGATCGCCACCCTCGACCGGGGCGCCGTCCGCCCGGAGGCGCGCGCCGCCTTCGGTCTCGACCCCAATCTGCCGACGCTGCTGGTCTCCGGCGGCTCCCAGGGTGCCCGGCGGCTGAACGAGGTCGTGCAGGCGGTGGCGCCCGCGCTCCAGCGCTCGGGAATCCAGATCCTGCACGCGGTCGGCCCCAAGAACGAGCTGCCGCACGTGGACAACATGCCCGGCATGCCCCCGTATGTCCCGGTGCCCTATGTGGACCGTATGGATCTGGCCTACGCCGCGGCCGACATGATGCTCTGCCGTGCGGGCGCGATGACCGTGGCCGAGCTGTCCGCCGTCGGCCTCCCCGCCGCTTACGTACCGTTGCCCATCGGCAACGGTGAGCAGCGGCTCAACGCCCAGCCGGTGGTCAAGGCGGGCGGCGGTCTGCTGGTCGACGACGCCGAGCTCACCCCTGAGTGGGTGCAGGGTAATGTGCTCCCGGTGCTCACCGATCCGCACCGGCTGTACGAGATGTCCCGCGCCGCCGCGGAGTTCGGCCGGCGGGACGCGGACGACCTGTTGGTCGGCATGGTGTACGAGGCGATCTCCGCACGCCGTCAGGCGTGAGAAAGCAGGGAGCGTGGCCGGAACGACGACCGCCCGGCGCGGCGCACGGAAGTCATCGCCGTCCGGCCCGCTCCTGCCCCGGCCACCTCTCCGCCGCCCCCGCCGCCGCACCCTGATCGCCGCCCTGGCGGCCCTCGTACTGCTGGGGACGGGCACGGTCTGGGTCCTCTACGGCTCGGACTGGGTGCGCGTCGAGCACGTTCGGGCCCGTGGCACCGAAGTGCTCACGCCCGAGCAGGTCGTCCGGGCGGCGCGGGTGCCGATGAACACCCCGCTCGTCTCCGTGGACACGGACGAGGTGGCCGCGCGGCTACGCACCGAGCTACCGCGGATCGCCTCCGTGGACGTCGTCAGGGAATGGCCGAAGGGAATCGGTCTGACCGTGACCGAAAGACATCCGGTGGCGCTCATCGCGACAGGGCCTGTCGCAAAGGGCGGAAAATTCATCGAAGTGGACGCCGGGGGAGTGCGGTTCGCAACGGTGGGCCGCCGGCCCAAGGGCGTTCCGCTGCTGGAGCTGAAGCCCGACCGGTCCCCGAGTCTGCGGCGTTTCGGGCCGGACCGCCTCCGGCGGGAGGCGGTCCGGGTGGCGTCCGGACTGCCCGAGCGGATTCAACGGGACACTCAGGCCATCAAAGTCCGTTCATATGACTCCATCACGCTGGAGATGACAGGTGGTCGCACGGTGCTGTGGGGGAACGGCGAGAACAGTGCTGCCAAGTCGAGAACTCTGCTCGCCCTGATGAAAACGGCGCGGGATGCCCGGCACTTCAATGTGAGCACGCCCACTGCCCCTGCCGCGTCCGGGAGTTGACGGGTGGAGCTGCGGCCGAGCACCCTGGGTCGCTAGCCCTATGCGTGATCACATAGGGTGAAAAGAAAAACGGGAGGTTCGGCGTGTTCGTTGAACGCGCAGCGCTTGTCGACTTAGTGTCTCGTTCGAAGACTCCACAGGGCAGACATACTGGTAACCCTAAACTTGACCGTTAGGGTTCGGGTCGGCGTTCGGACCGTCCCACATCGGCATCAGTCCGTGCACCGCACAGCCGTGGTACCCGGACACGTAACTCGAGGCGAGAGGCCTTCGACGTGGCAGCACCGCAGAACTACCTCGCAGTCATCAAGGTCGTCGGCATCGGCGGCGGTGGCGTCAACGCCATCAACCGGATGATCGAGGTCGGTCTCAAGGGCGTCGAGTTCATCGCGATCAACACCGATGCGCAGGCCCTGCTGATGAGCGACGCCGACGTCAAGCTGGACGTCGGCCGCGAGCTCACCCGGGGCCTCGGCGCCGGCGCCAACCCCGATGTCGGCCGCAAGGCCGCCGAGGACCACCGTGAGGAGATCGAGGAGGTCCTCAAGGGGGCCGACATGGTCTTCGTCACAGCGGGTGAGGGTGGCGGGACCGGTACCGGTGGCGCACCGGTGGTCGCCAACATCGCCCGCTCGCTGGGCGCCCTGACGATCGGCGTGGTCACCCGCCCGTTCACCTTTGAGGGACGCCGTCGCGCGAACCAGGCCGAGGACGGTATCGCCGGTCTGCGCGACGAGGTCGACACCCTCATCGTGATCCCCAATGACCGGCTGCTGTCCATCTCGGACCGCCAGGTGAGCGTGCTCGACGCGTTCAAGTCCGCGGACCAGGTGCTGCTGTCCGGTGTCCAGGGCATCACCGACCTCATCACCACCCCGGGTCTGATCAATCTCGACTTCGCCGACGTCAAGTCGGTGATGTCCGAGGCCGGATCCGCTCTCATGGGCATCGGCTCGGCGCGCGGCGACGACCGCGCGGTGGCCGCGGCCGAGATGGCGATCTCCTCGCCGCTGCTGGAGGCGTCCATCGACGGCGCCCGGGGCGTGCTGCTCTCCATCTCCGGCGGCTCGGACCTGGGCCTGTTCGAGATCAACGAGGCCGCCCAGCTCGTCAGCGAGGCCGCCCACCCCGAGGCGAACATCATCTTCGGTGCGGTCATCGATGATGCGCTCGGCGACGAGGTACGGGTCACCGTGATCGCGGCGGGCTTCGACGGCGGGCAACCGCCTTCGAAGAACCGCGACAAGGTGCTCGGCTCGACCGGCAGCGGGCGCGAGGAGTCCTACGGGAGCACGGGCCGTACGCCCGCGTCCCCGGCCGACTCCGGAAACCGGCCGTCGTTCGGCGGGCTCGGCACCGTCGCTCCGCGCGAGGAGGAGCCGGACGGAGCCGAGACGGTACCGGCCGGCGAGACATCCCCGGGCCCGGCGGCCTCTCCGCACGTGCCCCCGGCCCGTCCTTACCAGGACAGCCAGGCCGAGGAGCTGGACGTCCCGGACTTCCTGAAATAGTCCAGCCCGAAGTGATAACTCACAACGCAGCAGTGGGCGGCGCCCACTTCGCCTTCACCGACCGGTGGGGCGGGGTGAGCGCCGTTCCGTACGAGGAACTCAACCTGGGCGGCGCGGTCGGTGACGACCCCGGTGCCGTCCGGGCCAATCGCGACCGTGCCGCCGGGTCGCTCGGGCTCGATCCGGCCCGGGTGGTCTGGATGAACCAGGTCCACGGCCGGGATGTCGCCGTGGTCGACGGCCCCTGGGCCGCGGACGACGAGATCCCGGCGGTCGACGCGGTGGTGACCGCCCGCCGCGGGGTCGCCCTGGCCGTCCTCACCGCCGACTGCACTCCGGTCCTCCTGGCCGACCCGTCCGCGGGCGTCGCGGGCGCCGTGCACGCCGGGCGCCCGGGGCTTGTGGCCGGAGTCGTCCCCGCGGCCGTCGAGACGATGCTGTCGCTCGGCGCGGAGGCGTCCAGGATCACCGCCTTCACCGGGCCCGCGGTCTGCGGCCGCTGCTACGAGGTGCCGGAGGAGATGCGGGCGGAGGTGGCACGAGCCGTCCCCGAGTCATGGGCGACCACCAGCTGGGGCACCCCCGCCGTGGACGTCACGGCCGGGGTCTGCGCACAACTTGCCCGACTTGGCGTGCAGATGTGCGAGAAATCCCACGTCTGCACGCTGGAGTCGGCGGACCACTTCTCGTACCGCCGCGATCGCACGACCGGACGGCTCGCCGGCTATGTCTGGCTGGACGACGGTGTCTCCCCGGGGGACGACGCCCCCGGATCCCCGGCGGAACGGCCCGGACCCTCAGGACGGATGGACGCGTGACCGACCGCAAGGCTCAACTGGCCGAGAACCTGGCGCGGGTGGAGGAACGTATCGCCTCCGCCTGTTCCGCCGCGGGCCGGTCGCGGGAGGAGGTGACCCTGATCGTGGTCACCAAGACCTATCCCGCGAGCGACGTCCGGCTGCTCGCCGAACTCGGGGTGCGGCATGTCGCGGAGAACCGGGACCAGGAGGCGGCGGCCAAGGCGGCCGAGTGCGCGGGCCTGCCGCTGCGTTGGCACTTCGTCGGACAGCTGCAGACGAACAAGGTCCGTTCCGTGGCCAGTTACGCCGATATGGTGCAATCCGTCGACCGGACGAAGCTCGTGGGCGCGCTCTCCGCCGCGGCGGTGCGCTCCGGGCGCGACGTGGGGTGCTTGGTCCAAGTCGCCCTGGATGCCGAGTCGGGAGGGACTGGGGGAAGGGGCGGGGTGGCGCCGGACGGAGTGCCGGAACTCGCCGGCGCGATCGCCGCCGCCGAAGGGCTGCGGCTGGGCGGGGTGATGACGGTAGCACCGCTTTCCGGTCCGTACGCGGGGCGTCAACGTGCTGCATTCGAGCGGCTGATGGAAATCTCATCCAGCATGCGCTCGAAGCATCCTGCTGCGAACATGGTGTCAGCAGGTATGAGCTCGGACCTCGAGGACGCAGTGGCAGCCGGAGCGACACATGTGCGCGTCGGTACTGCGGTACTCGGAGTCAGACCCAGGCTCCGGTAACGTCGCCAAGCAAGTCGGACCACGGCAGAAAATATGGTCATTTCCGTCGAAGGGCGGACAGGCCGAGTGGATCCAGGGCGCCCGGTGACGGAGCCGATCCACCACAGAGCGGAGGACGCAGAGAATGGCCGGCGCGATGCGCAAGATGGCGGTCTACCTCGGCCTCGTGGAGGACGATGGTTACGACGGCCGGGGATTTGACCCCGACGACGAGTTCGAGCCCGAGCCGGAGCCCGAGCGGGCTCGCCGGTCACATCAGTCACATCCGTCGGATCGGACACAGCAGGACGAACCGGTACGGGTCGTCCATCCGCCCGTGCAGCGCGAGCCTGTCGCTCTGGCCGCCGAAAGCGGACGGCCTGGTTCCCTCCTCCCCGAAGGGGGGCGAGGAGGGCGTATCGCCCCCGTGGCATCCATCACACCCGAACGCCCGAATGTGGAGAAGAACGCACCGGTGATCATGCCCAAAGTTGTGTCCGAGCGCGAGCCCTACCGCATCACCACGCTGCATCCCCGGACCTACAACGAAGCCCGTACCATCGGGGAACACTTCCGTGAGGGCACTCCGGTGATCATGAATCTGACGGAGATGGACGACACCGACGCAAAGCGACTTGTCGACTTTGCTGCCGGTTTGGTCTTCGGCCTCCATGGAAGCATTGAGCGAGTGACGCAGAAGGTGTTCCTCTTGTCGCCTGCTAACGTCGATGTCACGGCGGAGGACAAGGCCCGCATCGCAGAGGGCGGGTTCTTCAACCAGAGCTGAGACGCACCATGGTCACCGGGGCCGCAGGGCCCGGCACGAGTAAGGGGAGAGGCACCGCGAGATGGACATCGCACTGCAGGTGATCTACATCGCGCTGTACTGCTTCCTGATTGTGCTGATCTTCCGGTTGGTCATGGATTATGTGTTTCAGTTCGCCCGCTCATGGCAGCCCGGCAAGGCGATGGTGGTCCTCCTGGAGGCCACCTACACTGTCACTGATCCGCCACTCAAGCTTCTGCGGCGGGTCATTCCGCCGCTGCGTCTCGGGGGCGTAGCGCTCGACCTGTCCTTCTTCGTACTGATGATCATCGTCTACATCCTGATCACCGTCGTGAGCCGGCTGTGAACGATACGGTCTTGCCGATTGCCGACGACTACGTTGAGGTGAAGAAGAGATGCCGTTGACCCCCGAGGACGTGCGGAACAAGCAGTTCACGACCGTCCGTCTCCGAGAAGGCTATGACGAGGACGAGGTTGATGCCTTCCTCGATGAGGTCGAGGGTGAACTGACCCGTCTCCTGAGGGAGAACGAGGACCTGCGGGCCAAACTGGCCGCCGCGACTCGGGCTGCCGCGCAGAACCAGCAGCAGGGAATGCGCAAGCCGCCGGAGGGGCAGGACCGACCCGGTGCGCCGGTACCCGCCGCCATATCCGGTCCGCAGCCGGTGCCGCCTCAACAGCAGATGGGCCCGCCCCAGCTGCCCGGTGGCGCACCTCAGCTGCCTGCAGGTCCCGGTGGACACGGTCCGCAGGGACAGCACGGCCCCGGCCCGATGGGCCAGGGTGGACCCATGGGCCAGGGCGGCCCGATGGGTGGTCCGATGGGCGGCCCCGGTGGCCCCGGCCCGCATATGCCGCAGCCGGGCCAGGGTCCGGGCGGCGACAGCGCTGCCCGCGTGCTCTCGCTCGCGCAGCAGACCGCGGACCAGGCGATCGCGGAGGCCCGCTCCGAGGCCAACAAGATCGTCGGTGAGGCGCGCAGCCGCGCCGAGGGCCTGGAGCGGGACGCCCGCGCCAAGGCCGACGCGCTGGAGCGGGACGCCCAGGAGAAGCACCGCGTGGCGATGGGCTCGCTCGAGTCCGCGCGCGCCACGCTGGAGCGCAAGGTCGAGGACCTGCGCGGCTTCGAGCGCGAGTACCGGACGCGGCTGAAGTCGTACCTGGAGAGCCAGCTGCGCCAGCTGGAGAACCAGGCCGACGACTCGCTGGCCCCGCCGCGTACCCCGGCCACCGCCTCCCTGCCGCCGTCCCCGTCGATGGCGGGTGCCGGTGCCGGAGCGATGGGCCACACCATGGGCGGCAACCAGTCCATGGGCGGTCATGGCGGCCACACCGGTCACGGCGGCCAGTCCGGCGGCGGTGCTCAGTCCTACGGCGGCCAGCAGCAGATGTCGCCGGCGATGACCCAGCCGATGGCACCGGTGCGGCCGCAGGGGCAGCAGCCGATGCAGCAGGCGCCGTCACCGATGCGGGGCTTCCTGATCGACGAGGACGACAACTGACGGCGGGCGTGAGGCGCGCCAGGCGCTGAGCTGAGCAGTCGGCAGATCACCAGGGCCGGGGCCGGGGAAC